>JAMPIM010000050.1 GCA_023662705.1 Candidatus Gastranaerophilales bacterium
TTAAAGGAAGAAAATAGTGGAACAGTTGAAGTCTAGAATTGAAGCCGTTCTGTTTGTTACAGCAAAAGTGCTTCAAATAAAAGATATTGCAGAAATTCTTGAAGAAGAACCGGATGTTGTTGAAGAAGCTCTTCTTGAACTTATTATGGACTATGCTTCCCGTGACGGCGCGTTAGAGATTGATGATGAGAACGGATATATTTTACAGGTTAAGCAGGAACATTTGGATATTGTTGAAAAACTTTGTCCTGTTGAACTTAAAGCTCCTGTATTAAAGACTCTTACTGTTATTGCATTAAAAGAGCCTATCCGTCAATCGCTTTTAAAAGATTTGCGCGGTTCAAATGCTTATGAGCACGTAGCAGAGCTTCTTGAAAAAGGTTTGATTTCGCGTCATAAAGATAAAAACGGACGTTCGTTTAATATTAAAACAACTCCTAAATTCGCAGAATACTTTAAATTAAAAGGTGATGTCAGAACTTTAGTCAAAACTTTGAATATCGATAAGGGTATCAAAGATACGGATGAGTCTTAATATTCTTGGGTCAGACAATCAATTCCGCCATTCATTTTAAGGTATTTTCCTGTATGTACAAAGTAAACGTTATCAACTCCGTTTTGTTTAAAAAACTCTTCGGCTAGTTGATCAAGTTGTTCATAGTTTGATGAATTGGTTATATAAAAGGTTTTATTATCAGGGTTTGTGCCGCCAACACCATTCATATAGTTTATTTGCGGTCCATCTGAAATTCCAAGGTTAAAGAAACACGGAACTCTTATTATTTCATAACCGCTTTCAGACAGTGTATTTTCAGCATCCTGTAATATAGATGCAGCATTGTCTCTAAGCTCAATCAACTCTTGTAATAGCTTGTCTTTTTCTTCCGGTGACATGTCTGCAATATCGGTTTCTTGTAAAATTCTTATTCCTTCATCGTAGTCAGGTATTGCGATTTGACCGTTATGAAGTGGTCGATAAAGCATATCTATATGGAAATCAGCTTGTTTTATATATGTGATATTTTCAGGTTTTAATCCCAGGTCTTTGGCAATTTCAGCTTTTGCAATTTCAATGTTTTCAGGAGTATTTTTGAGTCCCATGGTTTTTAATGTATATATAATAGATTCTTCTCCTATTATGGCAGCGGGTGTTCCATCTTTGAGACAAGTGTTTAAAACATTTCCTCCTTCCAGGTATGTGTTTGAATGTACGATATTGCTTTCAGGAATATTTTGAGCATAATATGTACCCGAATGCTTTTCTCCTACAATTCCTTGAAAAGTTCCACGCTTTACAATTTGTTTTCTTTGTTCAATACTTCTTGTTATTCCGTCCAGACTTATTCGACCTTCTATTATTTCAATATCAGGATCTTTATCTGTAATATAGACTCTGCCATCTGCCAAACGAATGCTGGAATCTTCTATCCAAATACTGTTGCTATCAGCAAAACTTATTTCAAATCCGTTTTCTGATGCTATTGTGCGTAATTCATCTGCTAAGTTGGAATCCTCAAAGTTATCTGAAAGTTTAATTTCTCTAATATGTCTGTCCAACCCTTCTGAATGGACTTCTTGTTTTTTCTCATTTTGATTAAGCATTTCATTAATAGTTTTTAAATGATTATTATTAATGACTTCTTCTGCAAAATTCTGTACTTTATGTATTAAATTATTTAAGTAATTTATTTCCTTTTCCTGAACAATACCGTCACCATTATCAACTTTATCAAATATAGAGTTTAGCAGTTCATTGTCAGTTTTAATATCCTGCCAATTATCATCTATATTAATCTTACATTCTCTTATTTGATTATTTTTATCGTAGTAACCAAAATCCATATAGTATTTATCGGCATATTTTTACAAAACTTTAGTAATTATTTACAAATGTTAATAAAAACAGTAGAATAATACTAAGTAAATCATAATATGAGAGAAAAATGGTTTTGAAAAAGAGAGAAATTGCAGGATACTCAGTCTTGATAGTAATCCTTGCGGTGCTTATATATGTGCATAATAACCCTGCTAAAATTTATGCAGAGCTTGGGCAAACAATGTATAAACATAATAATATACCTGTTGCTCAGACTTATCTTGAAAAAGCTTTTGCAATGGGGGTTAAGGATTATAAATTGCGTGATTTGTATGTAAACACAATTATTAATTCTCCATTTGATTCCGAAGCGCAAAAGAAACTTATAAATTTTTTGCAAATACAATCTGAAGATGCTGCAAAGTATAAAGCAGAAGGGTTTTTAAGTGATTTTAGACGTGAAATTAATAAAAACTATCCTGAAAATTATATAACCCAAACTGCTTATAATCAAAAAGTAATGCGTTGGAGCAAAATGCCAATCACATACAGTTTTGTGAATTCTGCTGGAGTTCCGGATTATTTTATTAAAGAAATAGAAAATGCATTGACCCGCTGGGAAGTTGCAGCCGAACATCAGATTCTCTTTACTCAAAATGATTCCGAACCGAATATTATAATTGAGTTCAATTCAACAAATCCTGCTGATATTAGCTCAGGTAAGTATGTTGTAGCATATACAGTTCCAGAGTTGAATGTTAATCGGCTTAAGAATATGACAATAAAGTTCTATTTGAAAGATCCAAACGGCGAATATTATTCCAAAAATCAGGTTTACAATACAGCTTTGCACGAAGTTGTTCATGCTCTGGGATTTATGGGGCATAGTGATGACAGGGATGATGTTATGCATGCAACAAAGGATTCAAAATCTGTTGTAAATGATGAACGTATTGAATTGACTACGGCGGATATTAATACTGTTAAGCTTTTGTATAAAATCAAGCCTGATATTACTAATGACAATAATCCTACAGGAACATATACTCCGTTTTTGGTAATGGGCGGAGCTCAGAGAGTTCAGCGTGCAAAAATGAATGAGGCGGTTTCTTATGTAAGAAAAGCACCGAATCTTGCAGGAGGCTATATAGATTTAGCTGACAGTTATGTTGCAAACAAAGACTATGATAATGCGGCAAAATGTCTTAAAAAAGCGTTCAGACTCGCTGATAGTAATGAAGTTCGCGGAATGATTTATTATAATTTGGCTGTTGTGTATTATCAGGCAGCTGATTATGAGAAAGCTGAAAAATATTTGCGAGGTGCTCTTAGAATTAATGATTCGAATGATTCCAGATACTTGCTTGCTGAAATTTATTCAAAAAACGGACGTAATACTGATGCAATCAAGGAATATAAAAGACTGATTGTCAGCAATCCTGAAAATATTGAATATGTAATAGGATTAACAAATGCTTATATAAGAGAAAAACAATATATGAATGCAAGGAAAGTTCTGAAAAATTATATTAAGGCAAATCCTGATGATGCTGATAAGAAGCGTATAAAATCTTACGGGATAATTGCAGTATTTTTATAATAAAAAAGCTCCGCTAATATTAACGGAGCTTTTTTATAAATAATTATTAAACTAAGCTTCAGTTGCTTCTTCAGCAGGAGCCTCAGCAGCTGCTTTAGCTTCTTCAGCTTTTCTTGCTTCTTCTTCAGCTTTTTTAGCTTGAGCTTTTTTAGAAAGCTTAACAACTTCAGATTTTTTGTAGTTCAAAGAACCGTCTTCATTACAGTTAGCGATAAGGTATTTAACTGTATCTGTAGGTTGAGCACCTTTAGAAATCCAAGCTTTAGCACCTTCAAGGTTTAGCTTCATTTCTTTTGTTTTAGGGTTGTAGTAACCTAGTTCTTCAACCGGTTTACCTTCACGTTTTGTAGTTGAGTTAATAACGATAACTCTGTATGTAGGAGCTTTTTTTGCGCCTAATCTTTTCAATCTGATTTTTAACATTTCTATTTTCCTTCTTTGTGTAACTTATACGGAGTAACTAAACTTGACTCTATTTACTCCAAGCCGCTTTGGTTAAGTCCAAGAGGATACGACTTATCCATGTATAAATAACCATAAATATGCAATAGAATCAAGTCTTTTGTTACAAAAATTTATTCCTTTTAAGTCTTTTTAATTTTTCCTGATGCAGCTTTTCAAATTCTCTTATTGCTCTGGCTTTAAATTCAATTACTCTGTTTTTTGCGATAATGATATCAGTTTTAACGGATTTGATGTCGCTGTTTGATTCGAAATTCAGCTCTTCGGAGGCAGTTTCAAGTTCATTGATTAAGTGGTCAAACTGATTAGCCAGAATCATTCGTATTCTAAGACTCATTTTTTTGAAGCCTCCTCTTTAAGTAAACTGCTTAGTTTTTTTTCCTGTCTTGAAATAAACTTACGAATATCGTTTTCTAATAAATCATTAAGAAAAGCTTTGCATCCCAGAAAAATAAAAAGTTCTTTAATAATTTTGCAGTAAACATCAGCTCTGATTAGAGAATCTCTTGCGTTTTGGATAGTTTTATTTCGATTTTTCATTTAGCCTCCTCGGCTAATGTTGTAACATTTATATAAAATTAATAACTTAAATTGTACACCAAAAGTATTTAATAAGCAACTTTTGAGTCTAATCGGCGGTTATAATCTGTTGATTGAGAGTTTATAATTAAACTATGCTTAATGAAACGGATTTTAGGAGAATCTTGGCTCTAAATGTTAGAATAGAGAGATTCAAGAAAAATATGACACAGGAACAGTTGGCAGAACTTGCAAATGTTTCTCATAAACATATTACAAAAATTGAAAACTCAGGTGTTACTCCTAGTATTTATTTGATTTATAGGGTTGCATCCGTTTTGAATGTATCAATTGATAAACTTTTGCGCGAACCTGATTAAATATTAAAACTTTTTCTTGAACCTTCTTCGTGGTATAAACCGCCGCCGCAGATTGTTTCAATAACTTTAAGAACAAACTCTCTTGAGGCATCTGATGAATTCAAGAAAAATTCTCTATTGGATAAATGTCTTATTTTGAAAATTGAGTTTTGAGCTTTATCTGCCGGTACGAATAATGAAGCAACTTCTTTATCAAGAAGTCTTTCCATCATTTCGTGACGGGTTTTAGCTCCTTCAATAAGCTCATTGTAATTACCGTTTATTGCCATAATACGACCGGAAAACATCGGTGCATTGCCTTCTCTGAACAAGGCTTGCGGTTCGTAGTTGCATCTAGTTGTAAGACTGATTGTGTGCCATAGAATATTTACGATAACAACACTTTTATCTTTATTATGTTCTACAAAAATATTCTCGGCAGTTATTCCTCTTGAAGCAAATGACTGCTTCATTGAATCTGCAATTGCCTTAAGGTTTTCAATCATTTCAGCAAAAATCTCGGTTGAATTAAGAGTAGCGTGCTGGTACTCCAAAAACTGCTTATACATATGAGTAGAAACAAGACCGATTCTCTCTTGGATAAGTGTGGATTTTCTAAAAGATGTTTCAGAATTATTAAAATTTTCGTAGCCTTTAGACAAGATAAAGCCTCCTACCATGATTGTACACTTAAAACCTTTCCTTGCAAATATAATTATATAAACTTTTGTAACAATTTTATGTTACGGGCTAGTTGGTGCTGGTAGAAAATAAAAACGCAACACAATATGTATTGTGTTGCGTTTTATATATCTGTATTATAGCATATTGCGCAACCTTTGTGAAGCGTTGCTATAAACGGACATTTTTTTATTAGACTAGATTACTTATTATATCTGTCTTTACACCTCTTTGCAAAACGCAACACAATACATATTGTGTTGCATAATTCGAAAGCAAAGAGCATTTATATAGCGAGGTATAAGAATGAAAAGATTAAACGGATTTTCACTGATGGAAATGATGATTGTCTTGACAATTGTAGCGATTGTCGCGGCAGCATCAGCACCAATGGTGAATAAGAAAATGGTACGTGCAGCAAGTGATAAGTCACCTTGGATTTTTGTAAATGAAAGTGAATCAATCGCATATAATCTGGATAATCCAAACGGAATTCAAAATAGAAAAACGGCTTCAATAGGAGCACGTATCGCTCCAAACAACGAACATCCGCGTTTATATATTGATACGACAGACTCTACCATTCCTCACATTATGTTTGGAAGCAGTGGCAGTAATACAATGAAGCTCTTTGCAGGTACACGCAATAGTATTATTATTTCAGACAATATTTCTGCTGACGGAAGATTTTCAACTAATTCTGTTGTTATCGGAAGAAATGCTTCGGGTGCAAATGAAACTCAGGTAATTATTGGGGATAGTGCATCTTCAAATCGTGTACGAGCTGTCGCAATCGGACATAATGCAACTATTAATGGAGAAGAATCTGTAGCAATAGGTTCTAGAGCAACTGTTACAAGTGGCGCATATTCAACTGTTGTAGGATATAATGCCATCGTAAGTGGGGCTAATACTATAGCATTAGGTTCTAATGCAAGTGCAAACGCTCAAAATGCTATTGCAGTTGGAGCTGCTAATAGTATAGATAACAACACCAGAGCAACTGGCAATAGTTCTATTGCAATCGGTACAACCGCCAGATCTTTGGCTCAAAATACAATAGCAATTGGTACTCAATCAAGCGCAACAACTCAAGATAGCGTTGCCATAGGAAATGTCGCAAGAGCAACAGCTAAAAACTCTGTTGCTATAGGCACTAACGCATATTCAATGAAACAATCAGTAGCAATTATGGGAACAAGTTCAGATTTTTCTGTTTCAGTAGGACATAATTCTGTTGCGAACAGTGAAAGCTCAGTTGCTATCGGTAGTTCTGCAAATGCTGCACGATCATTTGGTGTTGCGGTTGGACAAGCTGCAAATGCTGGTAATTGCAGTACCGCAGTTGGTATTGATGCCAAGGCAACTGGTCAATCAGCAGTTGCATTAGGCAGTATGACTAATGCAACACAGCCTTACAGTATTGCGATTGGTGATAATGCAAAAGCAGAATATAACTATGCAGTAGCTCTTGGTAGAGGTGCTATCGCCAAGGGTGAAAATCAAATAGTATTAGGGGATAAAAATTCGATAGTATATATTCCTGGGAAATTGGTTGTTAATGGTGCTGCTGTATTAGGTTACCATGACGGAAAGGATGTTTCTGATAATGACCACGTAGCTGTAATTCGTTCCCGAAGAGACTATAAAATGGAAATTCTTGAAAGAGATGGTGATGGTGACTGGGATGCTGTTTTAGCATCAGGTCGTGTTAGCTGGAGTTGGGCAGATGTTGTAAAAAGTGACCGTCGTCTTAAAAATGTTGGTAAATCATTTACATCAGGACTCGATAAACTTAAACAACTTGAAGTATTTAACTACACATACAAAGAAGATAAAGACAAAACACCGCATGTTGGTGTAATGGCACAAGACTTACAAAAAATATTCCCTGATGCTGTAAGAAAAGGTGAAGACGGATTCTTGAGAATCAGAATGGAAGACATGTTTTATGCTGTTATTAACGCTGTTAAAGAACTCGATTCAAGAGTTTCTCTTCTTGAACAACAGCAAAAACGAATTAATGAATTGGAGAAACGCATTGAAGCTTTGGAAAAAGCTCAAAAATAAAAGATTTGCGAGATTTATTGCTACAAAATTTTCAATGAGAGTTACTCAAATCTCATTACTCGCAAATAAAAAGGTCAGATGATTAATCTGACCTTTTTTCTTTATTATCTGACCAACAATATAAACCAAGGATTTTCTTTTGTATTGTCGCCAAAGTGTGAGAACTGAATCATTCCTTTTTTAGTGATGTCAATGAATCCTCTTAGCGGGTAGATGTTGAACTTTGCGTTATTTGATGTGAATCCGTAATGATAAAAATATCTGTCAGTGTCATTTAAGAGCATAATCTTATAATGTTTTTTATCTTTTTTCAGTCTCAAAGAGTTAGTACTGGTTGCAAATTCGGATATTTTTACGGTTTTAAAATCTTTAAACAGAGATTCAATTTCGTCTTGAGCTAATTCGCGTTGCTGCAGAATATCATTATCCATTGTGAATTCGTAGAATTTTAATTCTGAGTTTGAGTATCCGATTAGGTTACCGTTGTAAATAAATTCATAATTACATCCTGTGGAAAATAAAAACCTGCCGTCAGGAGTATAAAACTCTGAAAAGTTGCTTGTGCCGTCAGAAATCTTTTTAGTAAAATAATTTGTTGCTTTTTTGTCAGCAATTTTCCAGATTCCGTCTTCCGAATAAGTCAGACTCTGACCCTCTTTGATATTTTTATACGGAAGTTCGTTCATATTTGCAGCTGATACAGATAAGCAGATTCCAACTGATAAAATTGTGGTTAAAAATAATTTCTTAATCATTCAAGCTCCCTTTTTTAAGTTATTATATCATAATTTTCAACTTTTGGGAGGAGGAGAGGGAAAATAAAATAATATAAAATATAACTATGAGTATGTTGGAAAATATTGTAGGTCAAATAACATCGGCAGCTTCCGGCGGTTTAACCAAGCCGCAGGGTTTTGATTTGAATGACGATACGTTTGCCAAACTTTTGATGAAAGCTTCTGAGATTCAACCAATAGAAGAGCAAAACAATATGTTTTCTAATTTAGGTGCTCCGGCAGGATTTGAAATAGAACCTCTTGATGCGGTTCAGCAAACTCAAAATATAGAATTTAACCCTGATGATATTGAGATCAAAGATTTAAAAATAAGTGAAAATTATTTTTCTAATTTATTAAACGATAATTCCAATGCAATGAATCTTGCTAAAAGGCATGCCGCAAATGCTTATAATTTATTCGGGAAAGGTTTTGTTGATACTTTAGGCGAATTTGTCGGCGATGCGGCTTCAATGTTGAAATAATTAAGTTGTGTAATTGCACTCTGACCTTTGTTTAAAAATATGTTTGTATTATAATATCCTTATATGAATAGCTTTATTGTCTAAATTTTTTGATTATAAGGAGGTCAAATGGGCAAAATAGAAATTACACATGAAGTAGAAAACCAATGTTGCGTATGCCGTGGTGTTAAAGGCGTACCTGCTCCAATCCCTCAAGAAGGCGAATGGACAAAATGTAAAGAAATCAAAGATATTTCAGGTCTTACACACGGTTGCGGATGCTGTGCTCCTCAACAAGGTACTTGTAAATTAACTCTTAATGTTAAAGAAGGCGTTATTCAAGAAGCTCTTGTTGAAACAATCGGTTGTTCAGGTATGACTCACTCAGCTGCAATGGCTGGTGAAATCCTTCCTGGTAAAACAATCCTTGAAGCATTAAATACTGACCTTGTTTGTGACGCTATCAACGTTGCAATGAGAGAATTGTTCTTACAAATCGTTTACGGCAGAACTCAATCTGCTTTCTCTGAAAACGGTTTACCTGTTGGTGCAGGTCTTGAAGATTTGGGTAAAGGTCTTTGCTCAATGGTTGGTACAATTCACTCAACTAAACAAAAAGGTGTTAGATACCTTTCTCTTACAGAAGGTTACATCTTGAAAATGGGTCTTGATAAAAATAACGAAGTTATCGGTTACCAATTTGTTAACCTTGGCAAAGTTATGGACGCTATCAAAAAAGGTGTTGACCCTAAAGAAGCTTACGAAAAGAATATCGGTACTTACGGCAGATTTGCTGATGCTGTAAAATATATCGACCCAAGACATGAATAATTAAAAAGTAAAGGAAAATAAATATGACAGTAAAATTTGAAGGACAAGATAGACGCGAAGCGACTCTTAAAAAAGTTTTACCTGAATACGGTTTCAAAGACTTGGAAGAAGCTCGTGAACTATGCTTATCAAAAGGTATTGACGTAGATGCGATTGTTAAAGGCATTCAGCCAATCGCTTTCGATAACGCTTCTTGGGCTTATACTCTAGGCTGCGCTATCGCTCTTAAAAAAGGTATTAAAACAGCTGCGGAAGCTGCTGAAGCTATCGGTTTAGGTTTACAAGCTTTCGCTATCCCTGGTTCTGTTGGTGACAGAAGACAAGTTGGTATCGGTCACGGTAACCTAGCTGCAATGTTATTAAGAGAAGAAACAAAATGTTTCTGTTTCTTAGCTGGTCACGAATCTTTCGCTGCAGCTGAAGGTGCTATCGGTATTGCAAGAAACGCTAACAAAGTTAGAAAAGAACCTCTAAGAGTTATCTTGAACGGTCTTGGTAAAGACGCTGCTTATGTTATCGCAAGAATCAACGGTTTTACAGCTGTTGAAACCGAATATGATTTCAAAACAGGCGAATTAAAAGTTGTTAAAGAAACTCCATTCTCAGAAGGTGAAAGAGCAAAAGTAAGATGCTACGGTGCTGATGACGTATCTGAAGGTGTAGCTATTATGATTAAAGAAGGTGTTGATGTATCTATTACAGGTAACTCAACTAACCCAACTCGTTTCCAACACCCTGTAGCAGGTACTTACAAAAAATGGTGTTTCGAAAATGATAGAAAATACTTCTCAGTAGCATCAGGCGGTGGTACAGGTAGAACTCTTCACCCTGATAACGTAGCAGCAGGTCCTGCTTCTTACGGTATGACTGATACTATGGGTAGAATGCACGGTGATGCTCAATTCGCAGGATCATCTTCAGTTCCTGCTCACGTAGAAATGATGGGCGTTATCGGTATGGGTAACAACCCTATGGTTGGTGCAACTGTTGCTGTTGCAGTAGCTGTAGAAAAAGCTATGGCATAGATTTTTCTAAGTCTAAAAAAGAGGTCTCAAATGAGACCTCTTTTTTTATGCCAATGTATTTAATGTTTTATCTAATCCGTTTTTGCCGACATCGCTGTTTGCGCGAATGTTGTTAATAATATTTGTAAAGAAATCTTTTCCGCTTTCCATTTCTTTCATATTAAACATAGATGTTACAGAACCCGCATTAACCATTAAACTGTCGCCTCTTTGTGCAATTACAACATCTTTACCGTGTGCATTTGCAATGTTGTTAATTTCTCGGGCACCTTTATTAAGCATTTCATCAACGTAACCATCAACTTCACCCATAACTTTAATTCTTGAAACTGGCATCTTAGCTCCAAAACCAATACTATTCATAATCAACCTCCTTAGAGTTACTACACGAATTGTGTAAAACTTCTGAATCTTAGAAATTGACTTTTTTCTTTACAAAACTTCATTAAAAGCTAAGAATGTATTTTTTATAACTTCATAGCCTTTTAAAAGTGTTGTGTAATCAACTTTTTCTTCTGCTGAGTGCATATTGTAAACATCTGCCAAACCTAATAATGATGGCATAAATGTTTCTCCTTTTGCGTTTTTGTTGTGGCAGTAAATATGAGTTTCAGCTCCGGCGTGGAATGATTCTATTTTGTTTTGAATACCTGCTTTTTCACAAGCTTTTGTATGTGCAATTTCAATTCTGTCATCATCGGCTTTTTCAAAAGGAAGTAAGTGCACTTCAAATTCTATTTCCGCAGCAGCTAATCCTTCATATTTTTTGTTGAATTT
>JAMPIM010000051.1 GCA_023662705.1 Candidatus Gastranaerophilales bacterium
GATCCATTGCTATTTCCATTGAGAAATAAGCTACGTTTGGTAATGTCATAATTTTCAACCTTTTTTAAATGTGTACTACTAAAGAACTATATAAGCTCATTCTAACTTATACCAACAAAATAACATTTAAGCAACAGTTTTGTAAAATTTTCTAATCCTTAAAAACTATGCCGTCATCTAAAACCCGCTAATGACGGCAAATTTTAAAATATTAAGATTTGTTACAATCTAATTCTAAAGAATTAGTTAAATATAATTAAAACTTCCATGTAGCTAATGCATCTCCGGCTTCAATAAATTCTGAACGAGACAGTTTGATATATACATTAGGAAAATTCGATTCTTTTAAATAAACATACTCATCTGTCATTTTTACAACAGAATAAGCATGCATTGGCGCAAGATATGGTTTTTCACCTTGCAGCGGGGTGTCATTATCCAAATCAGAAATTGTAACAGCTTTAACATTTGTAATAATATCCGAAAGTGAAACAACAAGCGCACCTTGTTTTTGTGTAACAAAATCTTGTAATTTATTATAATTCAACTCATCAATAACAGAGCTTCCGATTCCATTTGGGATTTCATCATCCGGAGTAAATGGCTGCACTTTCTTACCGGAAAAAATTTCAAAACCGCGAAATATAGAAAATCCTGTATTAACAGTAGTATCATAATCTGATACAGCACTAATAAGAGCTGCCATATCACCATCACCATATGAATATTTTTTTGAATAAGTTAATAAATCGTTTTCTGGAATAACATAAGTACCGTCTTTATGTTCAGATGACATTGTTTTTTCAGGTGCCAATTCTACTTCCGGTATATACAATGCAATTTTATCATCCTGTTTTTTTATTAGCCTGTTAACTTTTTCTGTACCGGCTTCTGTAAGTAATAGTGAATTAACAGAGGCGTGAATGAGGCAATTTCCGGACATTTGTACGGTTATATGATCTATTTTGCCATTTCCTTTTAAATCATCCTTTGCAATATTTAGTTTATTAATCCTGTCCATAACAGATTTTCTAACTTTTACATTATTAGCAGTATTTTCTATATATTTATTTTCAGAATTTTTAATCGCATTATCAAGTTTGGCTGAAATTGTATCAGAATCCAAATCTGCTTCTAAATTTTCGGAAACGTTTGTGTATGAGCTTGCACGATGAGTTTGGATTCTTTTTATATAATTATCAAAAATCTGATTTATATTATTAATTTTGGAATTACTTATATATCCAAAAAATGCTTTAATTCCACTAAAACTATCTTTTATAACGTTCTCAAATTGCTTATCAAGATCTGTTGTATCAATACCTAAATCAAATGCTTTTTCTTGAAGAGCATTTTGAATGTGAGTTATCATTGTTTTTTTATTTTTATTAAAAACGAAATACTCATCACAAATTGCTTCTGTTAATGTCTCTTCGGTAAATGAATTATAAATATTTAATATTCTGATAACATTATCACTGTCTATAGAATTAATTTCTTTTTGTAGGTCGCTAAACAAAGAAAAAGAATTAATTTCAGATTGTATTGAATCAGCAAAACTTCGCGCAATTTTATAATTTAAATCTTTAACTCTTTTGTAGTTTCTATCTATTAATGCAAAATCAAACTTAAGATTAGACATTCTGGTTTTGGACTTGTCTTCGGCTGACATTTTATCTTCAAAATGTTGAAGAAAAGGATCTTCAGCTTTTTTACTTCGTCCTTGATTAATATTGACAGGACAATTGTTGAATGAACTTACCATATTAAATCCTCGTATTATAAATAAAAACATTTGGGGTCAAAAAATTGCTTTTTATGAAGATTAATCTTAATGACAAATGTTTTTATTATATAATTTATAAAAAAGGAGATATTTATGCTTACAGGACCGTTTTTGGATAGAAATTGGATGGGACAGAATGAAGATTATGAATCATCAAATATTGTTATGCTGGGACTTCCGTTTGACGGAACTGTTTCATACAGGCCGGGTTCACGCTTTGCACCAGAGCAAATCAGACTCGCAAGCTGGGGTTTGGAAGAATATTCTCCTTATTATGATAAACATTTGGAAGACTGTAACTTCCACGACGCCGGAGATTTAGAATTTCCATTAGGTAACACAAAAAAATCCCTTGATGTTATTGAACAAAACGTAAGAGATATTTACAAAGACGGGAAAAGAGTTTTCGGTATCGGCGGCGAACATCTTGTTACATTACCTGAAATAAAAGCAGTTTCCGAGTTTTACAAAGATCTTGCAATTGTTCACTTTGATGCCCATACGGACTTGAGAGAAGAATATATAGGAGAACCTCTTTCTCACTCAGCAGTAATACGTCATTCTGCTGAAATTGTAGGCTTTGAAAACCTGAAGCAAATCGGAATTCGTTCAGGCATGAAAGAAGAATTTGAATTAATGAAAAAACACAAAACATTGATTCATGAGCACCACGAGCTTGATTGTTTCAAGGGTAAAAATATATTTGTAACTGTTGACTTAGATGTATTGGATACATCTATCATGCCGGGAACAGGAACTCCTGAAGTCGGCGGACTAAACTTCAATGAACTAGTCGGATGGTTCAAATATCTTTCTAACTTCAATATTGTTGGAGCAGATGTTGTTGAACTTGCACCTGATTACGATGCTTCAGGAGCTTCAACAGCCGTTGCAACAAAGGTTATTAGAGAATTATTAATGGCGATGAATTAGTCATCCAGCCATTGGTCCATCTTGACAAAACCGCTTAGAGTCTTACTATTTGCGGTATACGTTTTTGCACCAACACGACGTTCTGAGGCGACTTTACTTCCCATATTACCTTCGACGGTATCAAATTTTACAACGCCGTTCTCTTCATAAACTCTGGTTACAATGCCGGTGTGGGATTTATTACGCTTTTCTATCATAATATCACCGGGTTTAACATTATTTAAAATATATTCATTTCGTTGTTTCTGTGTCATATTAGCAGTATCGACATAAGCCTTTTTGCTTTTTCCCCAATTCATTAGGCCTTGTACACTTGAAGACCCAAAGTCTTTTGGAAGCTTTTCTCCAACAATATCTTTTACAATTGTTGTCACAGTATCTGCGCACCATTCTTCATCTTTACCATTTGAGAAAAGAATATTACCGACTTTCCGATTACCTACTTTACCCACATATCCTTCTGCGGCATTAACTAGGTCTTCTCTATCTCCTGAGTGATTTGCCAATTCCTTAAATTTATCCAAAACCATATTAGCTAAATCTTTACAGAATTTTGCTATTTTCAAAAAACTATTCTTGAAAAAATCTTTTACTGCTATTGCAACATCATATATGGCTTGATATATTTTAGAAAAAGTCAAATCTTTAGCATTTATAAGATTATTTACCGTATCATTAACCTTATTAAAAATACTTTCCGCACTACCACTCAAGGTTTTTGCGTTTTTATTCCCCGCTAAAAGCAATGCGACATCTTTTGAAACCCCATTAAGTGAATTAATATCTGTTGACATAGTCCAAACCTCTTAATCTGTATATTAATAAATACGGTATTTTTACAATAAACTTTAGGATTTGATTAAATATTTTTACATTATTTAACAAAAAAGGCGGGAAATCCCGCCTTTTTACTACCCTTGTAATCGCCAATAATATTCGACTAAATAACTGACCGCATCAAAAGGATGTTCAAGGAACTTTGCCTCACGACTTGATTTTATTTGCGTATGAGTCGGAACATCAACTATACGAGTTCCTTCTTTAAAAGAAAGATTGTATATATTATACAGTATCCACTTGCACTTTCTCGGGTCAATAAAAAGATGTTGTTCTTTATTCGAGTTGCAGACACGAGCATTAAAAGCCGAAATTCTGCTCAATATCGGAGGATTATAATCTCGTAGTCTAAACTTTATATTCTCATATCCGTGTTTTTTCAGAGCATTTTTAATAATTGCATAATTAGTATATTCACTCTGAGTACTTCTATTATCGCCCGAAGCATCACCATTAATAATAATTTCAGATTTATGGTTTGGATATCTGCGCAAAAACTCATCTATACATTGTTGAGTTGTTGTTTTTTCAATAACAATTTCATCAAAGAAATAAACATCCTCGTCATCCTTATGCGCAAGCGCCCAGCACATCGGATCAACATTAAAGTCACAGGTTAAATGCAGCGGCAAATTAGGATTGTAATGAAGTTTTAGTTTATTCTTATCACTAAATCCTTTAACAACAAGTCCCGAAGAATAGTCTCCAAACTCTCCAAGAACATTAATTTTATAATACTCTTCATCAAAACTTTCCTGCATAGACTTAATAAAATGCGGGGGTAAATATATATTATTGGTAGTTGGTGCTATTACGAGCCGATAGTTTTCTTTCTTATTTTCAACAAATCGTTTCCATATCCAGCCTTTATCTGGCTGCGGATTAGTATGTCCAAAAAGCCTATAGCGAAAATCAACCCAGTTTTTCCCGCGAAAAGTATTTCTTAATCTTCCAAGCAATTGTTTAAATGAAGAATCCGTAATCTGCGAAGCTTCTTCTATTTCTGCCCAGTGTAAGTTTAGGGATTTGAACTTTTCAGGGTCTTCAAGAGCAGAAAACAATATTTCCGAGCCATTAGAAAAATGTATTATTTTATCAACCTTGTTATACGTATAATCCTTTTCCTCTTTATATCCCAGTGACTCAAGATGGTCTAAATAACTCACAAGAGTTGTTTTTCTTACAAGTTCATACTCTTTTGCGCCCACCAAACCTCGGGAACCCGGATACTTTTTGGCAAGCAGTATTCCAAGAAGTGAACCGCACCAGGTTTTACCGCTGCCATAGCCGCCCTGATAAATAGCTACATCCAGCGAATTAGAATGCGGAATTTCTATAAATTCCTTTTGTTTGTCTAAAAGATTGTATTTAACCATAATTAACCCGCCTTCCAATTACAAAAAAGTTTTTGAAAAACATCAACAGAATTTTTCATTAAAAACCTTTTAAAAGCGCAAATATCAGAAACTTGCAAAAGAGCATTAAACACCGCTGTTGAGAATTTCCTATCATAATCAACATACTCATGATGTTCACACAAAACATCATGAATTAATGCCGGAATAAGAAATCGATTATCGGTATTTGAACCTATAACACGCCAAAAAAGACGGGGTATTGAAGCCCCGTCATAACAATAACCTTTTGGAACAGAAAAACCATAAGATTTATGTTTTTTATAATCTTCTAACTTAACCTGCAATGTTCTTTTATTAATAAAAGGATATTTTTTAATAGATTTTTTCTCATCTTCCGTACTTGAAGGCAAAGGATATCTTATTGAAACAAACGGCATTTCATCAAAAAATACACCGACTGATTTATCAGACACCCATTCCATCATTATTCACCTCCTCATTTTTGATAGGGAGTTCTTTATGTTCAAATAAATAATCTAAATCTTCGGGAGAATATCCGAGTAAAGCTCCAACAATATCAACATAGGGATTCCCGCGATAAAAATAATTAGATTTCAATTCAATCTTTAGAGCTTTTAAATCCACATCAGGATTGTCCCTCATAAGTTCCAAAACATCCTCAAAATCAACTCCTTTAGCTTTATAAACAGCCCGCTCCACATCCGCTGCAGTTAATGATAACATTGCAATCCTCTCAGATTCCAAACGGTTTAATTCTGATTCATATTCATCTTTGTTATCAACAACTTCTTCTTCCAGAAGCTTTTCCCATGGTTCAAGTGCAAACAAAGTTCCATTTATCCCCTCTTCAATTCTTAACCCTTGCTCGTGGTTATATTTAACAACAAAATCAAGTCTTTGTTTTTCATTTGGTTTTTCTAATTTATAACTCATTAATATTCTCCTTCTGCTAAATAACCAGCTACAACCCAACAAATTGTTGTAGCACCTGAACCTTGGGATGAATTAACATTTCGTGTACCCAAAGTAAAACTACTAACCGTATTATCTCTACAGAATGCATATCTATTCGTCATATTGGTTGTTGCTGACATATTTATACTGCTGTCCTTATAAGTTTTTAAAAGATTTATATTATAAGTACGAGAATCTCCGCCACCTAAGGATGAAGAATCAGAATATATACCACCCTGTTCACACCATCCGTCAGACCAAATTCTATACCAAGAAGTGCCGTTTTGGTAAGTTTCAATAATATATGCCTTGCACTCCCGATATCCGATTTTATCTGCTAAAGCTTCAAGCACTTCACCTGCATTTATAAGTTCAAGGTTTTGTACTGCATTAGCAACTTTAAAGTAGAGTTGTAAATTTAATTCACCAACATTACTAATCGATAGAGGAGTGATAAAATAATTCTTTACCGAATTAACCTTCCAGTATTCAGAATAATCCTCGCCAAACATAGACTCTTCCAAATCGGCAACAGCTTCGTCAATAACCTTTAGATGGTAAGGATTATCACCATTCAAACAATTGACAAGAGTATTGTAGCAAGATGTATAAATACCTCCGCTATTAGCCTGCTGTCCTGCCTTTAACCAACTTGCATTATTGGGTGCGAAATCAAAATACATGCTTGCAAACAGCGGTATTGTATCATTTTCGCTTGTTGTAACTTCAGTTACTTCGGTTATGAATTTTTCTTTTTCACTATTCCCAACGACAAAGTATAATGCATTAAGATTTGATGCAGGTTGTACCGTAGACGATTTTCCATAAATAGAATTAGACATTGAGGCATCAAAACTTAAAGAATTGAATGATTGTGAACCACCACCACTGGATAGATTAACAGTTCCGGTTTGTACAGTTGTTATAGCGCCAATATTACCATCAACATTACGTCCTTGAAAAAATATTTGAGTCCCCTTCACTTCACCTGTTATATTTGGCAGTCCTGCTTCAATTGAATTTCCAAGTTTATCCAAATCCGTTGTAACTTGTAAGAAATGATTATTTCTTGGTAAAAATACTCTTTTATTATCTTCGTCTATACCATAAAACCAAGCAATTCCAACATTATTAAAAACTTCATCAATGACATCCTTGTCAGCTATATCATAATACTTATGTCCATTTGGATTAACATATATAGTAATTGTATTTTCACCAAATACAAATTCTGTGGCTTCTCCCGAATTCTTTTCATCCAAACATTTCACATAAAAATTAGGATAACCATACCTTTCGGGAGCAGATTCTTTATATACCCATGTACCTTGAAGTGCATATCCTTTGGACTCTTCAAGACTCAATATATGATCAAACAATTTCAAGCTAAATAATGGCTCACTTGCAAAACTTCTCCAACTCAAAGTCCCTCCATTTGTAATTAAAACGGAATCTGATAATCCCTCTTGCGGAGGCAGCACTGAATCCACAGCCGTATCCATCTCCGTTTTAGTAACATATTTGGAATCATTTGCCAACTCACTTACATTAACAGGCAAATCTTTTTTTAATGCATAATCTCCGACTTCCTGCTTTTTATTAATTTCCGATTCTAATACATTTCTCAAATCAATCATTTGATCATAAGTAACGTTAGAATTTTCTTCTGCGTAATGCTTAGCATTCTCGCAATGAATTTTTGCTTCATCTCTAAATTTCTTTGCAAGATTAGCAAAATAATGGGCTCTATTATTAGTTATTTTTATTGAATTTTTAATATCTTCCTTTGTATAAATACTTAAACCCGATCCCAAGGAATAAGTATCGCCATTTAGCGGCATATTATCTTTGTTCATTTATACCCCCTTTACTTTTTTCGGATACACTATAATCGGATTTATATCCCCGTAAGTACTGTTTTCCACAAATAATGTATCTTCCGAAACACCATCCTTTTCACAAACCTTTATCCCGTAATAATACATTTGATATGGTTTATTTTTAGGAACCGTAAGCAAATTAGTAAACTCCGAAGTTAAAATAAAAGTCACTGTATCCGAATTATTAACAGCAACCTGTAATTCTTCTCCAACAGGATTTCTATCCTCATCCTGAATCGCGAAATATACAGTTGCCTTAACATCACTATCAAAGCCTGTTATAACAACTTCACCGCTGTCGCCTTGATAAATATACATTGTTCCGTCTTTATCTATAAGAATCATTTTTAGTCCTTTCCTGATAATTAAAGTTCTTCTGATGAGATTTCCAGCGCAGGTAAGAAATACGCACCTTCTAAAGTCAAAGTACATGATGCGGTATCACCTGTCTTCACAGGAATAAAATATAATTGTGCTGAATTGTCATAACCGGAGTAACGCGTTTTTAAAGTAACTTCCGAACCATTTACAGTCAAAATACCTTTTGAATCAGTTTTCGGATTCAATAATAAATAACCGTTTTTAGGAACTTTATAAGAACTTTGTTCCGCTTCCGTTAAAGAAAAACATTTATCCCAATTAGGAAGCATTGATAATTTATTAAGACACAATCTCGATTTATTTCTGTATTCTTCAAGTTTTGCTTCAAAGCTTTTTGCATCATCCTGAACATTATCCGTAATATCACCTAATCTGGAATTAATAGTCGCTATATTGGATAAAATAGATGATATCATTGTATTTGTCGATGCTGAAACCTCAGTAATTTTATCTTCCAAATATGCAAAATTTTTGTTCATAGTATCTGAACTGGCAATCGAGCCGTATTCTATATTTATTAAAGCCATAAGCTATTTTCCTCCTATTATTACGTCATAAATTTTATCTATTTTTAACTGCATCGCATTCAACTGCGATTTCAAATCATCATATTGTTCTTTGGTTGAATAGTTTTTAGAAACCTCCGTCAAAATCTCGCGATGTTTGACTTCAAGTTTATCCGGGGTAACAAAAATGTTATACTGAAATATCAGGGCAATGCACATTATTACTACAGGCAAATACCTGTATAAATATTTTTCCATCAAGCCTCCTTACTTCGCTGCCAACATCGCAAGCTGCATTGCAGTATTCATCATTTGAGTCATAAAACTATCGGATTGAGTTGTTTTAGAAGTAGTCGTTGCGTTACCCTGTGATGTAGAAAGTGATTGTTTTTGTGTATCTGCCGCAACATTATATCCGTTCATATATAGCAGCATTAGATTGCTAAGCATTGATGCGGTATCTTTTTGTGACGTTGCCAGCAGCTCATTGGCATAATTTCCTATAGCACTTGCATTGTTCGCAGCTAAGTTATTATACATATTTGTTGCCTGAGAAGAACGTACCATATTCCTGTTTGACAAAGGATTAACAATATTATTCTCAAGATTTTTTGCGGTTTCACTGTTTAAAGTATTCATAAATGAATTCATTTTTGCCTGATTCGTTGTAGAATTCAATGACGGATTCAAATACTCCTCCAGCAGTTTATCCATATTTGCATTTACAAAATTATTAACCGAATCCAATGCTGTACCGGGGTTTAAAGTAGTGGTTGTCCCGTTATTTGTAGTTTGGGATGTTGCATAAGGGTTGGTTGTTGTTGTATTTCCGTAAACTGTTTTATTAGTTGTTTTTGAAGACTTTTTTCCCATATTTTTCCTTTCTTTTATAATTTAGATTTAATTCTTCCAAACTCAATACTGTTAATACAGAAGTTTTGTCCTTCCGAATTAGTATAAAATGTCATTTGAAGCGTCTTAAAATACGCAGCAGGCAAGCGTTTAATAACATTAATTTTGTCAGGCGGGAATATAGATTCATCCCATTTTCCTCTATCAAAATAAAGAACATTCTTTAATGTTTTAGAAACAATTTGTCTGTGTTTGGTTGTTAAAGAATTGTAATCTTTTGTGTACTCTACGTTAAAACTGTTTGTATAAAACATATTTAGAGTAAGCTTCGGCGGATAAGCAAGTATTTTCAAAGAATTTTCCACACCTAAATTAAGAGGTGTGCATTTGTAATAAGATTCAATAAACTCACCGTCAAATTCATTTGAAACATACTCCTCATATATTTTTTTACCTGCTGAATATAATTTTCCGTTAATAACTGCTATACAATTAATTTTCTGGCATTTACGCTTTATCCAAGCAGAACGTAAATAATCATAAATTAAAACTCTTGAATAACTTCCATCCAAATCAGGAATCAAAAACCAAACTTCATTTCTGTCCGATGTAACTACAGATAATGCTTTAATTTTATTCAAATCGGCCGTTTGAATAGCAAACAATTCGTCTTGAATATCAATTGCAATATTTTCTCCAAGAGTCTTATCACCGTTAACTACCTGCAAAAAAGAAAATACTCCCTTTTTAGTATTATCGTAGAAATAAAGCTGTGTTCCATGGAATACCAAAGCCCCATAACCCGCACAACCACCCGGAGAATCAAAAGATTTATAAAAACTTTGGTCAGTTTCGTTCTGCATAATCATACAAGAAGAATTTGAATGAAATACTGCTAAAGAACCTAAATAAGGATAAATTGCAGTAATTTTTTTAACAAACTCAATATACCCGGCAGAAGTTACAAGCTCAGCATCTGAAGTTGAAAAATCATAGATATTTTCCTGCGAGGAATACCATAATACCTGCCCGTTAAATACCCATAAACGTCCTGAATAAATAACCATTCCTAGCCCCTTTACATCACGTCCCTCAGGGTCTTTTGAACTCATCATTACAACTTCCTCAAGTTCGTCTTCTGAATTACGATGTCCTAACTCAATCGAAAGCATCTCCTCTCCGTTAGAAAACACCCACAAATCTGACCAACCTTGCGAAACATCAGTGGCACAGCCATTTCCTGTAACACTTAATCCTGAAACTTTCAAAGACAGAGTATTATCCACCTCCGAAAACAAGTAAATCTTTCCTTCTGCAGCATTCTCAGCATGCACAAAGAAATTTGTTACTGACTTTTGAACACTTTCAAATATTCCAATTACACTTTCATCATCAGGAATCAAATCACAAACCGAAATATTTCCGCTTGCAGTTCTTATACCCACACCTGAATTGGTTTCAGTAGAAAAAAGTTCAACATTTTGAAGGTCGGAAGCAGTTATAACATTACTTGAAAACACAGAATTGCTTCTATTAATCCCCGAAAAAGTATTACATATCAAAGTTGATTGCTGCATAACATTTTCCTTTCTGTTTTGTACTAATACTTGTTTTTGTTAATTTTCTTGACTAAAATCGCAAAAAACTTACTCG
>JAMPIM010000052.1 GCA_023662705.1 Candidatus Gastranaerophilales bacterium
ACAAAAAAAGAGTCCGAAGACTCTTTTTAAATGGTACGCGCGGAGGGATTCGAACCCCCGACCTTTTGGTTCGTAGCCAAACGCTCTATCCAACTGGGCTACGCGCGCAAATGATATTTAGTTCTCCTCTACTATATCAGCAACATAAAAACTTTTCAACTATTAGCAAAAAATTTTTTTACTTGTTTTTTAATGATTATGAAAATTAATAATAATTACACTTATAACTTGAATATCGCTCAAAACAATCCAAAGCTAAGATTTGTTTATGAGAATGACAGATTTGAAATCCAAAATCAAACAGGAACAACTTCTTTTAAAGGGAATCCAATAACTGCTTTTAAAGACTATATGCGCTATAAAAGAGTTCAGCAGATTGTGGCAGCTTCGGCAAAAGAAGTTTATAGCCGTCCTAACGGTAACGACTTCCAGTTCAGAAACCTAAGTATGGAAGCAATAGAAGGGCTTCAATACGGCATAGATGTTTTTAAAGGTCTATCGATGAAGGATATTCAGTATTTGAGTGAAAATCTTCATGTTATTGCCGTAAAACGCGGATGTAATAACATGTGTGGTTATTGTTATGCTGATGCAAAACCTTCAAATCGAGAAATGAGCTGGGAAGATTTTACATCAATAACAAATGGATTTAAGAAAATTAGAGAACGTCTTTGCGGTTTTCCTTTATTTGGAGAAAATATGCATAGACATAATAACGCTAAAATATATAAAACTACGGAATTATTTTATGACTCCGATTGTATGAATTTGACGGTTAAAGATAAAAAAGGTCAGGTTCATGATTATAGAGATTTGGTTACAGAATTATATGAAGGCCTTGGCAGACCTTCGGCTTTTGATACATCAGGCTGGACTCCTGAAAATAAGATGATGCAAAAAAGGGCAGAAGAATATGTAGAATATTTTTCTAAGCCTGAAAATATGGATAAATTAAATGAGTTTAACTTATCGTTTAATGTTTTTAGTGCTTCCAATGTAGCTGCAGTTAAGGCATTAAGAAACGGTGATGTTGAAAGAGCTAGTCGTTTGCGTGAAAAATTTACGGATAGAATTGCTAATGCAATCTTTACATTCACACCGCTCTTAAAAGAGGAAAAGTTTAATATAATGCAGCGTGCATTTGGGCTTAATGCCATAAATGCAGAAGGATTTGATGCTGCAACCATGTTTGGTTTGTCACAGCAAGTTATAGAAAAAGTTGCAAAACTCTATGAAGCGGACTTGCAAGGTGAACAAAAATATATAAAATCTCAGAATGATTTAGAACAAAACCTTGATGTTTTGACAAATAAAATGAGTAAAATAAGTACAGCCCTAAATTCTTCCGGAAGAATGCTGGAATTTATGAATTCATTTGGCATAAAAGCTCCAATGCAAGACCATACGGAGTCAACAAAAGTTATGTATCAGGATTTGCAGGAACACGGCAGATATCACAGATATCTTGCACACAAACTGATTGATGCTGACGGACGGGTTTATCATATGGATTATGCGAGATTCTTTCCGACTGAGATTCAGTTGAATCTGAAAAATAAAACAGCATCACCTAAGCTTGCAAACTTAAGAGAAGATTGCCAAATTACGGATGAGATGATAAACAGGCCTGAGACAAGATATACACTGGATGATTTTATCTAGGTAAAGTTTTCTTAACGATATCTTGTTACTATAGCTCCTTTAAAATACAATGACTTTATCACAATCAGTTTTTTATGGAGAGTTTTTATGCACGAATTTGAGAGAAAGAGTCCTTATATGGATTATAGAAATTCTGTTCCGTTTATGAATTTGTCAGGTTTTGTTGTAAAACAGCCGAAAATTACGGAAGAGATGCCCGCAAAATCTTTACAGGAACATTTGATGCGCAAAAAATTCTCTACTATGATTAACTTGCGCAGACTCCAATATTGCATGCGTGCGGAAGGATATAGAAATGGCAGAATCTAATTTTACAGAGTTAGCTAAAAAAGCTAAATTTGCATCAAAGAAACTTGCTTCTTTGTCAACAGAAATCAAAAATAAGGTTTTATTAAATATTGCAGAAGCTCTTGAAAATAATCGTGAACGAATTTTTGAAGCTAATAAAAAAGACTTACAAGAAGCTAAAACTCTTGTATCTCAAGCAGTTTTAAATCGCTTGAAACTGGATGAAAACAAAATGCGCGATATGATAAAGGGTGTTGTTGATATTTACGAGCTTGATGACCCTGTTGGTAAAATTCTTTTACAGCGTGAACTTGATACGGGGCTTGTATTAACAAAAAAATCTTGTCCTATTGGTGTTTTAGGGATAATTTTTGAGGCTCGACCTGATGTAATTACGCAGATTTCCGCGCTTGCTATTAAATCTTCTAATGCAGTTATTCTAAAAGGCGGCAAAGAATCAGCTAATACTAATCGTACTATTATGGAAGTTATTCAATCCGCGTTGGATAAAGTTGAAGAGTTTCCGAAAAATGTTTTAACACAAGTATTTTCGCGTGAAGATGTTTCTGAAATGCTTACGCAGGATAAATACATTGATTTAATAATTCCGCGCGGGGGCAACGGTCTTGTTAAATTTATAAAAGAAAATACAAAAATCCCAGTTCTAGGTCATGCAGACGGAATTTGTCATATTTTTGTCGACGAGTCTGCTGATTTAGAAAAAGCAAAACGCATAGTTGTTGATGCCAAAACCCAATACCCGAGTGCGTGTAACTCTGTGGAAACTCTTTTGATCCATAAGGCTTTTAACGGGAAGGATGAATTGCTTGAAGCGTTGAAACAAGCTGGTATTCAAATTATATTTACCCCTGAAAGCTGGCATAAAGAGTATTCCGATAAAATTCTGGCATGCAGAGATGTTGATTCTTTGAAAGAAGCGGTTGAGCATATAAACGAATATTCATCAGGTCATACCGAATCAATTATTACCGAAGATAGAGAAAATGCTCAAATATTTATGAATATGGTAGATTCGGCAGGTGTTTATTACAATGCTTCTACTCGATTTGCAGACGGATTCCGTTATGGTTTTGGAGCAGAGGTAGGAATTTCTACTAACAAAACTCATGCCAGAGGTCCTGTCGGTTTAGAAGGTTTAACTATTTATAAATACACACTTCAAGGATACGGTGATATCGTAAAAGATTATGCAGAGGGTGTGAAAACATTCAAACATAGGGATTTGGGGTAAAATGAAAATAGGCGTAGTTGGTTTAGGCTTAATAGGCGGTTCAATCTTTAAGGGATTGTGTGATAAGTATGATGTCGTAGGTGTTTCACGCAGCGTAAAAGAAACGAATATCTCATCTGATTACTCAACTTTAAGAGATTGTGATATTGTTTTTGTTTGTACACCAATGAATATGACACTAGATATTTTAGATAAATTGGAATCTTATGTATCTCAAAATACTATTGTTACGGACGTATGCAGTCTAAAAACTTTTGTCTCAAAGAAAAAGTATTCTTATCGATTTATTCCTTCTCATCCAATGGCAGGAACCGAACATAGTGGTTGGAGTAATTCGTTTCCTGAATTGTTTAAGGGGGCAAAGTGGGTTGTTACTCCAACAGATGGTGATGTTCCTGAAGAGTTGGAAACTGTTATAAATGATTTAGGTGCGAGCATTATTATTACAACTCCGGAGGAGCACGATAAAGCTGTCGCACTAATTTCTCATTTACCCCTTTTTGTAGCTCAGGCTCTTTGTGAGAACATCAAAGACAATGAACTTGCTAAGTTGATTGCAGCGTCAGGGTTTAGAGATACGACAAGGTTAGCGCTTTCTAATACGGAAATGGCAGCTGATATGCTTGAACTTAATAGAGAGAATATTCAAAGCTCCGCTGTTACAATGCAAAAATGTCTTGAATCCTTGTTTCTTGCAGATGATTATAAATCTCAGGCAGACAGGATTAAAAAGACTAGAGAGCTAATGTATCCAAATAATCCTTGTTAGCTTCTAAAGTATCTTTGCTTGCAACAATTGAGTATGTTGGTTTCCCTGAGAAAACTTTTTTTGCAAATTCGTCAATATCAGCTCTTGTGATATTATCTATTTCGTTGAATACCTGAGTGTCAAAATCTTCGGAGTATTTAAGGCTTCTGTTGATAGAGCTCAATTTTGTCCAGACACCTTCTTTTTGAAGCAGGTTTGCTTTTAGGATTCGTTTTGCACTTTCTAAATCCGCATCAGTGTATTTTGAATCCAGAAGTTCCCCTATTTGACGGTTAAAACCATCAATGGACTTCTGTACGTTTTCATAACTAATTTCACCAAGCTCTTTGTTATCGGTTGTTGTAAGAATGTTTAATGACAATTCGCCGCAGTTTCCTCGCCAATCGTTGTCAGAATAAACCGTATATGCAAGATGTTCCTTTTCTCGAAGCGTGTTAAATAACCCTATTGTTTGAGAAGATGTTAAAATTGTATTCATTATTTCGCTTAATGCGCGTTCTTTTGGTTTATTATTCCATTCGTATTTGAATGTCTGCATAATATCGGCTTGAGAAACAGCTCTGTCTTTGGTTAATACAAAAGTTTTTTCGTTTGGAATATAAGTATTTCTTAATTCAAAATTGCCATCCTGAATTTTATTCAATTTTTCAAATGCTTTCGTATTATCGATATTTGTAGAAATTGTACCTGTAGAATTGTTTAAAATATACTGATGCAGTGCTTTGACATCATCAAGTGTAACTTTATCCAATCCCTTTAGAATCTCTGCTTTAGATGTGTAAAGCGGATTTGTTTTTGCTTCATTCTCTGAATAAATACTTGATGCAGTATCTTGAGAACGTGTAATGTTTTCTTTTATTTTTGAAACTGCATTATCCAGATACTCCTGTGTAATAGCAGGATTGTTTAAAAATTCTTTTGCAGTATTAAGAGTTTTTTCGAAGTTCTTTTCTCCGGAATACCCGCTCACGGATAGATTATCTTTGCTTAAATGAATATCTATATCGAGGTTGTTTTCTTCCGAGAATTTTAAATAATCATCATTTTTAAGATTCTGTTGATATATATTTGCGAGAACGGATTTTATAGCAGGGTTTTCATCAGGTATATTAAAATACAGATTTATATCAAAATGAGCATTCTTGTTTTTTGTTTCTTCTATACCCAGTTTATAGTTGTTATCAAGTTTTTGGATTTTGCCTTTAAAACTAAGCTGTGATGCTTTTGTATGATTTGCTTTAAGTTCTGCTTGCGTTGTTGACGGGTGCACAATTGTTAAAGCTGTTTTTGATAAATCCAGATGTTTACTAATAAATTCTTTTATATCATCTGAGGTGATTTCATTTACGATTTTTTCATAATCGGTAATATAATCCATATTATTCTGGAATATTGCATTCCCGACCATTGAATTTAGTGCAGCTGAATATTCAAGCGCATTGGAATGATTTTGGATAAGCTTTTCTTTGATATTATCTAAATCTTTTTGAGAAGGTTCTTTTATGTTTGAAAGAATATCATAGATTGCCTTTAGTACTTCTTCTGATTTCTCTTCGCTGCATTCCAAGGCATAATAAATCATAGAAGGATTGTTCGGGTTTGTGCTGATTTTTTCCATCCCAAAATCTTGATGAGCTGTATTTAGTCTTTGTAATTCTTTGCTTAGATTTATTTTTGAAGAAGCCAGATAATTATCCAGAATCTCAAATACAATTTTTGATTTTGTATCATTGTTTTTAGGGCCTGTAAATCCAAAGATTATATTAGCAGTCGTTGCTTTATCTGTAATAAAATCTTTTCTTACGCCGGATTTGATTGGAGTTAAATCAGTTTCAAATCTTTTGCCTTGAGACAGTTTATTGGATTTAAAAAGTTTTGAAACAAGTTCAATTGTTTCCTGAGGGTCTATGTTTCCTGTAATCACAAGATTCATATTGTCAGGAGTATAATATTTATCATAATATTTTTTGACGTCATCTCTTGTCAGGTTTTGGATATGCTTTACGCTTCCGCCGACAAGTTCATCAGCTGAACTTCTTATGTTAAACAAAGAGCGCACGGTTTCATCAATCGCAATTGTTTGAGGATTATCCAGTATCATGTTGATTTCCGAGCAAATAGGGCCTTTTTCTTTTGTTATCATCTCATCAGCAAGTGTCAAATCATCACTCATTGCTGCAATAACTTTAAGCTGTTCTTCCAAATCGCTTTTTGCAAGTAGCGGGGTTGAGTTAACATAATCTGTTAAAGCGTAGTTAGTACTTGCATTTGTCCAGCCGCCCAGTTGTTCGATTTTTTGGAAAGAATCTCCCTGATTTAGTTTGGTATAACCTTCCGAGCCGTTTGTTCCGTTGAATGCCATGTGTTCAAGAAAATGACTGATACCTTTAATATTATCGGTTTCATTCATTGAACCCACATTAACGTAGTTTTTGACGGTTGTTGGAGAATCTTCCATCGGAATTATGCTTACGCGATATCCGTTAGCTAATTTGTAGGAGTGAATTTTTATTCCGTTTTCTGTTTCTTGTATTCCTAAAGATGTGTATTTCTGCGGTATTTTGACAGCAAAATCAGGAGTTACTGTATTTAACTCCTTAATTTGGTTTGTATTTTCCTGCACTTCCTGTTTTTGCTGCGGCTGAATGTTCCTAAACAAAACAGGATTAATCTGTCCTACTTTCATAACCATATTATATATAAAACGAAATCGAAGCAAAAATTGCGTTATTTATAATTAAATGTTATTTATTGTATTTTTTGTAACAATTAAATTCTCTTGTAAATTAGGTCTAATTGGCGCCGTATGTTTATCTGATGTTGATAAATTTAATTTTATTTCGGTAGGATAAGAGGCAATATAAGAAGTTAGATAATAATCTCCATTTGCATCTAAAATTCCTCTAAAAGGTTCGTAATATGGAGCTATTAAGTTTTTTATATTATCGTTATTTATCCCCAATATTCTGTTTGTTTTTTCCAAATATTGATTGTCCGAGTTGTTTAACTTAAGAAGTCTTTCCGTGTAATTTAGATCTGTATAAACAATATATCGTTTTTTATATTCATGTAATTTTCTTAACATATCTTTTTTGTTTTTAATATGTTTTTTAGTTGTATTCATGTCCTCAATATACAATTGTTTCAACTTAGCCATTGTTTCTTTAAACAACAACTGAATATCTGATTTTGTAAAACCATCTAACTCAGCACATCCATCCTCAAAGCCTCTTATTATTAAGTTGAAATTTTTATGGCGTAACATGGGAGAAAAAGTGTAGAAAACATTTGCCATTCTGGTTGTATATAAGTCACGAAGCTTTTTTGCCTTATCTTCCGATTTTCCTTCTCTAGTAAGCATTACACTCTTTGTATTTGCAGAATGGAATGGATTAAAAGAAATATTAAACTGAAAAATATTTTTAAAATTTTCAGTTCTCTTGAAATATTCTACAAACTTTTCTGCTCTTTGTTGAGCAGTTCTATTATTAAGAAACCAGCCTGAAGTATCAAATATAACAGGGACTCCTGTTGCTTCGCTCAGCTCTTTGCTTATGTCAATAAAATCATGTTCATTTCCCAATTTATCCTTTAATACAATATCAATACAATCTGCATCATGAAAAGGTGCTATATAAGCATCATCATTATCCTCAGGAGCAGTTGCATAGAATCCCAATCTGTTATTAAGTTCTTTTATACCTTCTGTAATAGATGTAAAATCTTCCCAACTCATTCTTTGGATATAATTATCTTTTTCTTTTATCGGCGGTTTTGCGTCAGCATAACAATGTGAGCACATATTGTAACATCCTCTAAAGGCAGCAAATTCTCTTACAGTTAGTAAGAAAAATGCTATTTCTTTCATATTAAGTCCTTTAAAGATTTTAATACCTTCTTGAATCCCATCTAATTTGTTTAAATCAAAATCACGTTGTAAAATGGTTTCGGTTTTTGATTTGATTTCACAGGAATTTAAGTATTGTTTTGCTTTTAAATATTTTGGAGAAAGGTTTTTAAAGGTAATTGATGAAAAATTAGGATTATATCTAATCTTTTCACAATCAGAAGCTTCTAAGATATTGGACTTTTGGTTTAACTTCTGAGTAAATGCGCTATTTGGAATTGTTATTGGTGATATTTTCATACTAATTAAAAACATCTAAAAATAAAATTTGCTAATAAAAAAAGAGGTCTTTAAGACCTCTTTTTTTATTCTTCAAATTGTTCAGCAACTTCAAAAGGCTGCTCTGCAAGTTTGAGGGTTTCTCTGTCAATTATGCCTCTTTTTAGTTCTGTGAAAGAAGCTTTTTGAGAGTTAAAAGTTTTCTTTAAAAATTCGTATGCAACTTTAGGGTCGCATTTTGTGCCGCATGTAAATAAATCTACTGCTGCATATCCTAGTTCCGGCCATGTATGAATTGCTAAGTGGCTTTCCGAAATAATAACGACACCGCTGACTCCGTACGGATTAAACATGTGGAAACATTTTTGTACAATTGTAGCTCCGCATTCAAGAGCTGCGTCAACCATGTGTTTTTCGACTTTGTCGATATTATTAAGAATATTTGGATCACATTCAAAAAACTCTGCTAAGACGTGTTGTCCTAAGTTTACTTTGTCCAAGTGCTGTTCTTCCAGCGCGTCAATTGAAGATGAAACTATTGCCAATTCATGTGCCTCCTTTATGATTAAATTTAGTAACCCTAATATATTACTATAAAAACCGAAAAATTTGTACATTTTACACTTTTTCGAGGTAAATTTAATAATTTGTTACAAAATATAAGCTCATATAAAGATTATGTAAGGAAATCCGAGTTTTGATATTTTTTACTTTATAATGTGTATATTAAAAGAAATAATTATGTGAAGGAGATATTGAAATGCAATTGGTAGACGAAATTCTTTGTAAATTAGAAACAGCTGATAACACAACTAAAAATAAACTTGAAAATGTTCTTGTTGAACAAGGTACATCTGTTGTTCCTGAATTAGTTAATAAATTGCAGGAAGTACGCGGAGTTCAAAGAGGTGTTGTTGCAATGGCTCTTATTAGAATCGGCGAAGCTTCTGTTGAATATCTTAAAAAAGCTGCTTCAGATAATGCAGATTTTGCTTGGGCTGCTAAATACTTAATCTCTGAAATTAAAGGTATTGCAGCTTAGATGACAAAAGTAACAATTTATACTGATGGTGCTTGCAGCGGAAACCCGGGTGTCGGAGGCTACGGCACCATTTTAGTGCATATAGATGACAATGGTGTTAAACATGAAAAAGAGTTGTCTGAAGGTTATAAATTAACTACTAATAATCAAATGGAGTTGTTGGCGGTTATAATTGGCTTGGAAGCTCTTAAAAAGCCTTGTGACGTTACTATCTATTCGGATAGTAAATATGTGATTGATGCTTTTGAAAAAAGATGGATTGACGGCTGGATAAAAAAAGGTTGGAAGACCGCAGGCAAAAGCCCTGTTAAGAATGTTGATTTATGGAAACGCCTGCTTGCTGCAAAAGAAAAACATAATGTTGAGTTTATCTGGGTGAAAGGTCATGCCGGTCATGAATATAATGAGCGTTGTGACTCTCTTGCTGTTGCAGCTTGTAAAAAAGATGATTTAAAAACCGAGGTTGCTTAAAGCTTTTTTGAGCTTGTTGAGTTTGTTCACTCCTGTTCCGACTCCGCATAAAAGCATTGTTGATACTTTATTTGTGCGTTCATCTTCGATTCCGTATTTGTTGAATAATATATCGGAAAGTTCGAGTCCGCTCATGCTCTCTTTTTTAATAAGTATTTTGGTAATGTCATCTCCGCCTTGAGGTAAATTAAGAGCTTTGATGTTATCGATAAGTTTTTCTAAATTCTTTCTTCCGCGTGTTGAATTCAGATAATTGATATTTGCTTCAATTGTTGCCAGCATCGGATAGGAAGGTGATGTTGTTGAAATCATATTCAATGCTTCTGCCGGGTCAATATTGTTTGAGTGCAATAATGCTGTCGGGTTTATGCCTCCTGCCGTTTTGTGTAAGGATTGAACCGTAAAATCTGCAAATTTAACGGCTGATTGCGGTAATCTTTCCGAAAACGGATAAAGCGCGCCGTGAGCTTCGTCTGCAATCAGTGTAACATTATTTTCTTTGCAAATTTTGCTTATTGCTTCGATATTAGCAGCCATACCTTCATAAGAAGGTGAGGTAATAATTATTGTATCGGGTTGATTATCTTTTATAAGCATTTCAACTTGTTCGGAGGTGATTGCTTTATAAACACCCCATTCCTCATCAAGGGGTAAATTGTATTCAATGATTTCTGCGTTGGCTAATTTGCAGGCATTTTTGTGACACGGATGAGAATTCTCCCATACTAAAATTCTTTTACCTCCGCTTGCTAAAACTGCGGCTAGTATTCCGCTTGTAGAACCGTTTGTTAAAAATTTTGTATATTTTGTTCCATAAATCTTTGCAGCTTTTTTTTCTGCTTCAATAACTCCTGTTTGCGGGTCATAGGCATCTACTTCCGAGATATCGGATTTGTACCATTGGTAGAATTTGTGGAATATACAAAATTTCCCCCCGTGGCTTGGAGTTGTGAATAATGTTGTTTTATTTTTTCTTTTTAAAATTGAAATAATGCTCATAAAATTATTATATCACAGACAATAAGTGTATTTATAACATTATAAAAATAGCTCTAAAGTATTAATATATAAGGCTTGTGTAAATATTAAGTGTATGATATAATATAAGTAGGGTGAGATATATACATTTGCCGGTTCTAATATCTCACCCGATCGAAAAAGTTTTCCACTCTTCACACTAATATATATTTACCCCGA
>JAMPIM010000053.1 GCA_023662705.1 Candidatus Gastranaerophilales bacterium
CAACTTTCATGTTCTGCTCATTTGCCCATTTGATAATATCAGTCAAATAATATTCGCCTTGCGCATTGTTGCTTTTTAATTGTCCGAATGCAGGTTTAATTTTAGCCCAATTCAAACAATAAATACCTGCGTTGATTTCTTTAACTGCTTTTTGATCAGCTGTTGCGTCTTTTTCTTCAACAATAGAATTCAAAGACCCGTCAGAATTTCTGATAATTCTTCCGTAATTTGTAGGATTTTCAAATATTGCGCTCATAACGGTCAAATCAGAATTCTTTTCGTGATGTGCTTCAATAAACTCTTTCAATGTTTCTTCGGTCACAAGCGGAGTGTCACCGCAAAGAATAATAACCTCTCCGTCAAAATCATTGAGATAAGGCAATACCATACTGACAGCGTGCCCTGTACCTAATTGCGGACTCTGTAAAACAGTTTTAGCGTTATCATAATTGTTTTTGATAAATTCTTCAACTCGCTCAGCCTGATGTCCAACTATAACAAAATTCTCATCAACAAGCCCTGTTTTATTAACAGCTTCGATTACATATCCTACAAGCGTTTTATCAAAAATTGTATGCAGCACTTTTGGTGTTTCAGACTTCATTCTTGTACCTTTACCCGCTGCTAAAATTATAGATTTAATCATTTTTATATTTACCCCTACCCCTTATAAGCAATCAAAATTCCACCCGGAACTTCGACTATTTCATATTGAAAATCATCATCCGCATCAACAGCATCTATAAATGTCTGAACTTTTTCTGCATGTGATGTAATATTATCTGCTACTATTAATGCTTTTTCAGTCAAATGCGGTTTTACAAGCTCAAAATACTTAACGTATTCGCGCTTGTTTGCATCTATGAATACAAAATCAAATTTTTCACTCTCGTCTAAAGCTTCAATTACTTCGCAGGCACTGCCTTGAAGCGGTCTTACAATATCATTAACCCCGCATTTTTTGAAGTTTTCAATAGCAACACTTTGACGTTTATCGTAATACTCAATAGTAGTAAGTCTTCCGCCGGTCTGCTTAAGCGCTTTTGCTATCCATAGTCCCGAATACCCGTTAGATGTTCCGATTTCAAGAACAGATTTGATATTCATCATTTTTATAAATGTATTTATTAAAACTCCTGTTTTTCTTGGAATATTCCAGAACTCTTTTTGTGTTTTTTCAAGCTCTGCCAATGTTTCAGAAGTAATTTTATCCATTATAATGTCCATTGATTAAAACTCCTTAACCCTGTCTGTGATAATGATATCGTTTATAGGAACATTAACGGCGTATGTTTTCAGCAATTTTCCTTTTGCTAAATCCATAATTGTGTACATATTTTTCTTAATATCTGTTATAACCGCTAAATCTGTTCCTGAAATCTTATTAAATCCTGTTGAGAAGCCTTCTGTTCCCAAATTAATGGTATCTAAGAGCTTGCCGTTTTCAACATTAATTTTCTGGATTTGATTATTTTGAGCTCCCAATACATACAGATAATTACCGTGAAGCTGCATTGCTACAGGCTTGTTAACTGTAGTAAATTCATTAGCAAGTCCTAGTGTTGAATAGTCAATTACCGCAATACGACTCTTTGTTCTGCTTGCAATATAAAGTCTGTTCTTTGCAAAAGCTAATGCTGATACATTAGGGAAGCTTCCGATATCTTTTAATTCATAATTGTTTTTAAGCTCTATAGCCCAGATTTCGTTTTTGAGTTTGTCTACATAAAACATCTTATCTTCTGCTAATAAGAGCTTTTCGCAATATCCGTTAACCTTGATTTTTTGAATCAAAGACATTGTTTTCAAATCAATTACAAATATTGTTGAAGTACTTGGAGAAGTCACATAAGCCTTATTTGCTGCTTCATCCAGCAAAATTTCATCAGGGAAAGTTGAAAGATTAATTTGTTTGATAAATCTGCAATCCGCAGTCGAAATTATATCCAAAAAAGGTCTTTCGTATGATGTTATAAGCAAGAATTTCCCGTTATTCACCGCTTCTATATCAATAGGAATTGATTTTTGTGCAAGCGAATATTTAGGCGAACTCTGTGCCGGCTCTAATACCTGAATATTTTTAGAATAATTTGTTGTTACAAATAATGTTTTATTTTTTAATTGCGGAATAAGCGTCTGTTGTTTAATCGGATCTGTATCTGCAAGAAACTCTTCGAAACTTTCTCTTGCATTTAACTTAATAATATCTTCATTCTTAATATCAATTTTTAAGTTCCCGACAATTCCTTTTATGTTTTCAGGAAGTACAAGCCCGCTGGGAACAAGCATATCCTGAGGTAAAAGCCCTGTTCTTACCTGCAAAGGCGGAGCAGATTGATGAAGCACTGTTCTGTGTCCTTCTCCGTCGGTTAAAACTTTCATTAAAACAAAATCGTTATTAAAGATAATAATATCAGGTTTTTGGCTTAATTCTTTATTTGCAGGAAAAGATTCTTTTATTTTTAGTTCGGTAATATCAGAAAATAATGATGGAAACAGAGGTAAATATATTGTGTTATCGGGTAAGATTACTACCCCGTCGAAACGTATATCTGTCCCCGGAACTGTTTTGTTAATGTAACTTTGCACCTCATCAGGCAATTTAGCTGCAAATACCTGTGAGCACGAAATCAGGATAATACCTAATACCAATAATAATTTACGCAAAACAATCCCCTCCAACTTATTTCTGTATAAAACAATTTTAGCACAAGAATGTTTATTTAAACACTCCTTTTAACCGTTCTTTTACGGAAGGCTGTTTTCCTTTTTGGATTTCATAAAGCTTTTGATAGAGTGTTTTTTCATCGTTAGAAATATGTGTCGGTGTTTTTACGGTTACTACAACAACATGTTCCCCTCTAACAGACGGCTTGGAAAGATTTGGCACTCCTGCATTTTTTATTTTAACAACTTCGCCTGTTTGAATGCCGTAAGGAATAGAAACCTCTTTTTCTCCGTCTAAAGTTTTTATTGTAACAGTGTCTCCCAAAACTGCCTGTGCAGGAGAAATATCCAGTTTTGTAAATACATTGATACCGTCTCGCTGATAATATGTTGAAGGCTTAACATGGATTACAATATACAAATCCCCTGCTACTCCGCCATTCTTGCCACAATCACCTTCGTGTGAAAGTCTCATTTTGGAGCCGTTATCAACACCCGCAGGAATTTTTATATCAAGTTTCTTTTCAACTTCTTTTCTGCCTTCTCCTTTACAATCAGGGCAAGGGTCGGAAATAATTGTACCTTTACCATGACAGTGAGGACAGGTAACAATTTGAGTAAAGTGTCCTAAAACGGTTCTTGTTGTCTGCTGAACGCTTCCGTGCCCTCCGCAGTGCTGGCATGTTTGAGGTTTTGAACCCTCTTTTGCACCGGTTCCGTTACATGTTGGACAAGTTTCAAGATGGTCAATCTTGATTTCTTTATTAAGCCCGAAAACAGCTTCTTCAAACTCAATCTCAATATCAAGTCTCAAATCGTCCCCGCGCTGAGGTGCATTAGGATCTTGTCTGCGTCCGCCGCCAAACCCTCCGAAACCGCCGCCAAAGAAGGAGTTAAATATTTCTTCCAGGTCTCCGAATCCGTTTGCAAACGGTCCTTGAGAATTAAAACCTGCATTTTGAAGCCCGTCTTCGCCGAAACGGTCATAAGTTGCGCGTTTGTCATCATCCATTAATGTTTCGTATGCTTTACCAAGCTCTTTGAACTTAGCTTCCGCTTCCGGTGCTTTGTTAATATCCGGATGCCATTTGCGTGCCATCTTTCTGAAAGCACTTTTTATCTCATCTTTTGAAGCGTTCTTTTCAACGCCCAATATCTCATAGTAGTCCATTATTGCTATTCCTTCTATATTATCACTCCATCCCAACCTTTCGGTAGTGCCGGATTACAATCCTGTTGCAACATTAACCAGTGTAGGTCTAAGAACTTTGTCGCCTAATTTATATCCCTTTTGAAGCTCGGCTATAATTGTGTTTTCAGGTTTTTCATCAGTTGGAGTCTGCATAACCGCTTCGTGAAGGTTAGGATCAAACTCCTCTCCTTCAGCTTTAATAACTTCAAGTCCGATTTTACCTAAAACATCGTTTAAGTTTTTATATGCAAGATTGAAGCATTCTTTAACCTTTTCGCAATCTTCAACCGTTTCAATCGCTTTTGCTCCGCGGTCAAAATTATCAAGAACTTCAATTAGTTTTTTTACAGTGTTTTCAGCCCCGTATTTAAGCAGGTTTTCACGTTCCTGCTCCTGACGTTTTCTATAATTGTCAAAATCCGCTGCGAGACGAATATATTGATTATTTAATGTTTCGTATTTTTCTTGCCAAGGATTGATTTCCTCTGTTTTTTCTTCAATAATTTCTTCTTCTTTTGGCTCTTCGGTTGTTTCAACAACCTCTTCTATTTTTTTCTCGTCATTAGCCTTAAATGGATTTTCCATTGTTTCCTCCCTTTATACATAATTATATATGATAATTATACGTTAGCAAATCGCCATAGGGGTAAAACTTTATAATTTCTTAACTATTTAATATGAAGTTTTGTAACAATTAATATTATTATCCTAAAGTTTTTCATAACTTGTGCCGTTAATTCATACAAAGTAAGTTTGTGGAATCAAAATATAAGGAGTGATTATCAATGGGAAAAGACATTCGTAACTATGAATTTAAAGTTAACAATGGTCAAGTGTACTTTAATGACAAAGGTGACATCAAATTTAAAGGAAAGGGTAAAAAAGAATTAAAGCAATTGCAGCCGCTTTTTGATGCAATTATGAAAGCTGATGATTCTTATAAGTCAAATGACAAGAAACTTGATTCTGCAAAAGAAAAAGATTTGATGGATAAACTCCATAAGCTTTTAATGGCTGATGGTATTGTTGATGCCAATGAACTTAAACTTGGTGATGAGTTTACTAGATCAGGTTTGACGGCAGAAGCATTTATTAATACTAAATTTGATGAAGCAAATAAAAAAGCGGAGTCAAAAGATTATGCAGCTTTAGATGCGGCGGTAGAACAAGCTATTGATAATGAACCTGTTGATACTATTATAAGACAACGAACTTGGGCAGACGACCCGACTCTTATTGATAATAACCCTACGGTTGCTGCAGATGATACACCTGTTGAAACAACCGAAGACAAAAAAACTCCTGAAAGACCGGACCCAAGGGTTTCTGCTAATGCATTTAACACAAGCATACAAAATGAAGCATCAAGACTTGCCGGTAAGCGTGAGGAGTTAGAAACTGAATTTACTAACACTCAAACGATTAAAAAAGGTTCAACACTTTATAAGATTGCAGTAGATGCACTAATAGACGAAGGGATTGAAAATCCTACTCCTAGACAAATCAATACCCGTATTGCAGAGATTGCAATGCTGAATAACATTACTAATGTTAATAATGTACGAGTTGGACAGGAACTCAAAGTCGGCAGAGGAAACGCTCCGGATGCCGGTGCAGATCCTTCTGCTACTGTAAAACCAACCGCTAATTCTCCTGCGAGTGCAGCAGACGCAACGGTAGCTCCTTCTTCTATAACAGTTGCTGATAAAACGCCTGAAAAAACACTTGAAGATCTTGAATACTCACCGGAGGAAAAAACTGTTGAAGCTGAAGGAGAGGAAGAAGGCTTTACATATAAAGAATGGACAAAAGAAGGTTCTGTTCCTATGTACACAACCGAGGTTGATGGTGTGACTCTTGCAGCGGAAAGCCTTGATAAACTAAAAGAAATTAGAACGGAATACAAAAATGCAGCAGTAAAAGGTACTCCTGAAGAAGAAGAAACTGATGAAGCTAAGGCTGCTCGTCAGACAGAAAACTTAGCTAATATGAAAAAGCAAATTGAGTTGTCTGGCGGTAATATTGATGTAATCAAAAATGTTATTGCTCAACTTCGCGGAGACGGTAATGTCGAGCTTGAATCAGCAGAGGTTCAGGCATTTGTTCAAGATTTGGTCAGAACAAAGAATATTGAAGTTTTGCAAGAATTACTATTCACTACAGATGCTGAAGGTGATGTAAGGTTCGATTTGATAAAAAATGAAGAAAGCGCAAAAACAGTAGCCTCTCTTTATAAAGAAATACGAGCAAAAGAAAATGCGGGTGAAAAATTAACAGATGAAGAAATTGCATTAAAAGAATTTTATAAGGATTCGATAAATCCTTTTGTGGTATATTCAATAGCAGCTGATGAAGCAAATGGCGTTATTGAAAAAACAATGGTTATGAATGAGACAGTGGGTGATATAAACTATAATATATCTATTGATGGTGTTGAATATGTAGCACTAGACTCCACTATTTTAGATGCATTTGCAAAAGACTTGTCAGAAGCTGATACAGATGAAAAGAAATCTGCTGTATTCAAGAAGTATGCGCAAACAGATGATAAAGCATTTGCAGCGTCTCTTGCTGCATCAGCAGATAGATTAAAAGCTTCAAAAGAAGATGTAGAAGCCCTGATTGCAAAGAATGATATGTATGTATTGAAAGATCTTGATTATACCCCAGTATCGGTAATTGAGGGAGATGAGCTAGAGGGCTTTACTGCTACAGACAAAACAGATGGCGAAGGTGATGACGCGTTTGCCTATAAAGAATATACAAAAACAGAAGGCGATGTAACAACTACTGTTTATACCGCAACGGTTGATAATAAAGAAATTAAGGCTAATTCACTGGAAGAGTTAAAACAAGCTGTAGCTGATTACAAAGAATTCAATAATAAAGTAGCTGCTCGAGTTGAAACAATTTACATAGAAGCAGCAGGTGACCCTGCAAACATGCGTTATCTAGAAGAAGCTTTTGCAAAAATTGATGCGACAGATAAAACAGATGTAGAAAAAGAAGATTTAAAAAACAAAATCCTTGAAACATATTTCGATGTTACAACAACTACCGAAGGTGAAGGCGAAGATGCTGCAACAACAAAATCCTACACATTCAAACCTTCAAGACGCCCAACCTATGAAGAGATAAGTAAATTATATAACTATACTGATAATAGTCATGATGAAGCAATAATTAATTCAATAACTCTTGATGATATGGGTCAGGGGCAGTGGGCTTCCTTCATGGAATTGCAGAAGGGATGTTGTGAGCGTTATGCTGAATTAATTAATGACATGGATGAAGCAGGTGTACTCGATTTTATCCGGAATAAAATGGTAAACGCTAAGGGACGCAATCTTCCATTTGACAAGGTTATGGAAATGTTCCCGGACTCTGCTGATCTTAAGGCTGAATTGTTGAAATATTTGGATAATAATTCAACTTGTTCAGATGCAAATAGAGTTGCTATTCTTCAAACTGTTTTGAGTGAAGATAGAAAATCTATTGATGCTGCAAAATTACCTGACGGTGTAGGTGTACAAGATTTGGTTGTTAAATTGCCAGATAAGTGTGATGGTGAAGGTGTTCCTGAAGGTGCTACAGAGGTCTTCAATGCAATTTTAACAGGATTAGGTAAAAATGATTTAGATAATATATCTAACATGGCTGGCAGAATTGACAACAAAGACAAAGTAAAAGAAAAATTAACAGAAATAATTTCTACTTGTACCGCAGCTGATGTTGATTATCTTGTAGGTATGGCAGACAAGTTTAAAAATAGCGTTAATGTTGATGCTGAAATTCAAGCAAAATTGGGCGAACTTCTAAATGCAACACCAAAAGATAAAGAACTTGTTGTTAAAATCGCTAAATTAACAAATTCTTCGCTTGTTCCTTATGACACGCTAAGAGAAATAGATGCTCAGGCTGCTGAATGGGATGATGATACAAAAGCTGCTGTTTTTGAATCTACTATTAACGGATTTTATGCTAATGACAGTGCTAATCTTTTAGCAAAAGCAGTTGAAAAACATCTTGTAACTAAACTGGAAGGAGACCGTTATCAACTTGGCAGTACTGTTTATTTGACTGACTGGGGCCGCGGTGAAGGTGACGAAAGAACTATAGTAATGAAAAAAGTTTCTGCTACAGGATATGAGCGTGGTCAGAAAATGTTCAAAGAAGTTGATGGCATCGGTTCCGGTGATATTTACGATATGATTAAAGGCAACGGTAACTATGCTAATTATATGACAACAGATAGTATCAGTGGAATATTGCAAGCGTTTCAAGATAAATCACCTAAAGAAGGACTTATGCAGTTCTTGCATAATGAGACAACAGATTATTCAGCCGGTTTCTGTTCAAGAGTTCCAAAAATGCTAATGAGAAGAGCTCAAGAATTAGGTTTGCAAAATACAGAGTCGTATCAAAAACTGGCTGAATATTATGGAGCTCAAGGTGAGTCAAAATGTGCAAATGGTGTTCCGACAGAAGGGGATACATTCAAGTTTACTCAAAACGATGCCAATAACAAAGAACTGAGTGAAGAACAAGCTAAGACATTGGATAGCATGATTTATGCACTTCTGAATGATGTACTTAAAAAATCTTAGTTAAATTCTCATTACAAAAAGCGGGTTAATCTTTAGATTAACCCGCTTTTTTATATTGCAATTGTCATTCGACCAAATGTAAAGAAATGTAACAATAATATATAAACTTGAAATACGCTTTAATTATTTGTTTTTATATATATGTAAGATAAAAAGATGGTGATAAAAGATGGCAATCGCAAATTTACACGAAACATGGTTAACTTATAAACAAAGAGTAAACACTTTGAACTTAGAAATTTCTAATCTTCAAACTCAAAAAACTCTTGCTACATATTCTCAAGCTGACCTTCAAGCTCTATTATCATCTGAAAAACATTCGGTAAGAGATTACTTCAAAGAACTTTGGGAAAGCGACAAAGAACTTGGTGAAAAATATATCGATTATACAAAAATCCCTGATTTCGAAGAAGCTATTGATAAAATTGTTGCTCAGTACCAAGACCAATTAGACGAAATGGCAGCTTGGGAAACAGCTTTAGATACTCAAATCACAACTAATGATACAGAAAAAGCTGAATGTGAAGCTTATATGGAATCAATCACACAAATGCTTTCTACTAATATCCAGGAAGATTTTAACTTCGGTCTAAACGGTTAATAAAAAAAATCCTCTTTTTAAAAGAGGATTTTTTTTATCTCAAAATCGTTATTCCTATTAGAGCAAATATTATTAATGCGATATTATAATGCAAAAATGTCGGTATGCAGGTATCAAAAATATGATTATGCTGACCATCCGCATTTAAACCTGATGTCGGACCTAATGTAGTATCCGAAGCAGGAGAGCCAGCATCACCCAAAGCTGCAGCTGCTGCAACAAGTACCACAATTTGAGAAACATTAAATCCCATTTTTGCACATATAGGAACAAAAAGTACTGCCAAAATCGGTATTGTACCAAAAGAAGTTCCGATACCTATTGTTATAAACAAACCCAGAATCAGGATTAGTAATGATGTAAGAATAATGTTTTCCGGCATGATGGCAATTGCATTGTTAACAAGAGTTTCTATCGCGCCTGATTCCTTCAGTACAGATGCAAAACCCGCTGCAACAAGCATTACAAACGCGACATAGCCCATTAAATAAATACCTTCGTTCATCATGTGGTCCATTTTGTTTTGCGGAATAACTTTGAACGAAAAGATTACGCCCAAGCCAACAAGAGCTCCTAACGGCAGTGAATGAGTCCATAATTGAACACCGAATGTCAAAACAGCAGCCAAAGCTACCACCCAAATCGTATATTTACTGCACTCAGCCGTTGTATCGATGGCAAATGAAAGCGGTTTATCATCATAACGGCGCGGTTTTCTATAGGTTATAAATAAAGATACCAATAGTGCCGTAAGCATTCCGATACCGAGAATTAACGTCGATTTCCAAACCTCTTCTCTGGCTATATTTACCCCATTTTGGATAATATTATCTGCAATAAGATTTTGGAATATTAAACCAAACCCGACAGGTATTGTTATATAAGGCATTTTTAAACCGAAAGCAAGAACACTTGCAACTGCACGTCTGTCAATGTTTAAAGCGTTCATTGTGCTTAAAAGCGGAGGAATTATAATAGGAATAAATGCAATATGAATAGGAACTATATTCTGTGATGCCATTGCAATCAATGCAAGAATCAAGAACAACATCCATTTTCTTCCGGAGATGATTTTAGTAATCCATTCTGCGAGTTTGTTTGTAAACCCTGAATGAGCCATTGTTGCTGCAAATGCTCCCAGTAAAATATAGCTCAACGCTGTTTCAGAGTTTCCTCCCATACCTGATATAAAAACATCCATTACATGTTTTACATCCATTCCTGATAAAAGTCCTGCAATAAGCGTTGATACTATAATAGCAAGCAGAACATTTACTTTTTTAAGACATAATACACATAACAGAATAACTGAAATTATTGCAGGATTTGTTAAAAATTGCATTTATTGTAAGTCTTCCTTCTGGAGCAGTTCAATAATTTCCAGCGCTGTTTCTTTCTGCAAAGCTTCAGGTAAAAGTTTCAGATACTCAAAAGACTCTGCAATCTTCTGGTCTGTATCATACCAGCGTCTTAATACATAGTTAAAAGCATCTGTTAAAATGTTTTCGGATAAATCAATTCCGTTTTCCTTAGATTTCTTGACGATATAGTCGGCACACTTATACTGAGACATAATATTTGCGTTTCTCATTAAGCTTACCGCTAAACTTACTGTGGGATCAATATCATACCAACGCTTATTCATTT
>JAMPIM010000054.1 GCA_023662705.1 Candidatus Gastranaerophilales bacterium
AAAATGCAACACAATATACATTGTGTTGCATAATTCGAAAAAGAAGAGCATTTATATAGCGAGGTACAAGAATGAAAAGATTAAACGGATTTTCGCTGATGGAAATGATGGTTGTCTTAACAATTGTAGCGATTGTTGCAGCTGCATCAGCACCAATGGTGAATCGAAAAATGGTAAGATCGGCAGCAGGCGCTGGTTCTCCATGGGAATGGGTAAATGGAATACCAGGGAACCCGATATTCTATAACCATGAAAGAAATAATAACCAAACTGCCAGTATAGGCAGTGAGGTCGCTCCAAATAATGAGCATCCGCGTTTATATATTGATTCAACAGATGATGCTGTTCCACATATTATGTTTGGCAGAGGTAATAACAATAATAATATAATGCGACTCCTAGCCGGTGGTGCTAATAATAATATTTGGTTAAGTACTCAAAATGTCAATAATAACGCACAAAATACAGTTGCTGTAGGCAGAAATGCAAATGCAAGCGGCTCAAGCTCTGTTGCAATCGGTAACGGTTCATCAGCTACAGGAACTGATGATGCGATTGCAATCGGAAGAGATAGTAGTGCAGTAAGCAGCGGTGTAGCAATTGGTTCAAGAGGTCCAAGTGATGTAACAAGAGCTGCGGCTTCTGCTGTTGCTATTGGTGATGCTGCGGTTGCATCTCAAGGAAGTTCTATTGCAATTGGTTCTCAACCGCAAAGTTCAGCTGTGAACTCTATTTCAATAGGCTCACAGGCACGTAGTACAGCTGCTAATGGTATTGCAATAGGTTCTCCTATTGGTGTTAATAATGCTGATAGAACATTAGCAAATGCGGCTGACACAATCGCAATAGGTACAAATGCAAGAGCATTGCGTCAGAATTCAATAGCAATAGGACGTGGTGCTGCTGTCAGCCCGAATAATGCAGGCGGAAGCAGCTCTATTGCAATCGGTAACGGAGCTCGTACTAATCAGGATGATACGATTGTTATTGGGCGTAATGCTTGGTCTACAGGTGCAAATACTGTTGCATTAGGGCAAGGTGTTATTGGAGGAAGTAATGCTGTTGCATTAGGTATATCAGCAAATGGAAATGCCTCTAATGCAATTGCTATTGGACGAGGTACTACTGCTACCGCAGAAAATGCTGTCGCAATCGGTAGGGGCTCAAGATCTACAGTTGCTAATTCTATTGTTATTGGTATAGATGCTGTATCAAATCCGACTGATACAACAGAGCAACAACAGATAACGAAGACTATTGTATTAGGTGATGCTAATACCAGAGTTATTATCCCAGGATCAGTATCATTTCGAAATCTTGAAGTCAGAGGTGATGCTATAATTCGTGGTAATACCAACCTTGTGTCTGATCTTTATGTTGGAGGAAGAACAGTTCTTGGCTTAAGGATGTATGGATACAAAAGACGATTGGGTCAAGAAAAAGGTGATACATCTCTTGTTGTCGGCTCACACATTGCAGACGATAATAATTCTGGATGGTGTGATAGCGGAAGCGGTTTATTTAATAAAAATAATCCAGGACACCGTAACTGGCAATTTAATGCATTAGTTAGAAAAGAAAACTCCCGAGATATCGTTGCTTTTAGTGCTGATAGATATGATTCTGAAAGTAATGTAACCACAAATGGTACAATACAAACAATTACACGTAATGCCTTTACTAGTTTTTATAGAGCTATAGGAGAGAGTTTGCCAGATGATTATCCTTCTGACCGTCGTTTGAAAAATGTTGGTAAAGAGTTTGCAGCTGGCTTGGCTGAACTTAAGAAGCTTGACCTATATCACTATACATATAAAGAAGACGAATACAAAACACCGCATGTTGGTGTAATGGCACAAGACTTGCAAAAAATCTTCCCTGATGCTGTAAGAAAAGGTGAAGATGGTTTCTTGAGAATCAGAATGGAAGACATGTTCTATGCTGTAATCAACGCTGTTAAAGAAATCGATTCAAGGGTATCTCTTCTTGAACAACAGCAAAAACGAATTGATGAATTGGAAAAACGCATCGAAGCTTTAGAAAAAGCTCGAAAATAAAAGATTTGCGAGACTTATTGCTACAAAAATTTAATGAGAATTACTCAAATCTCATTACTCGCAAATAAAAAGGTCGGCTTAATAAGCCGACCTTTTTCCTTAATAATTATTCTCTAAATGAAACATCAGGCAGTGATTTTTTAAGCACCGCTCTTACATTTGCCATTTGAGCTTCTATTGTCTCATCAGTCAAGGTTGCATTCGCATCCTGCATACCGATTCTAAATGCTATAGATTTGAATCCTTCTTGTACGTGTTCGCCTTCATAGACATCAAAAACTTCGCAGCCTGTGAAAATTTTGTTATCAACACCCTTTTTAATAACATTCTTCAACTCATCCCAATTTGTTGTTTTTGGAACGATTACCGCCAAATCTCTTTGTACCTCAGGGAATTGAGGCAATTTCTTATAACGAACAACAGATTCATTAACCGCACCAATTAACATATCTAAATCCAGTTTGAATAAGAATGCATTTTGGTTAAACTTCATTTTATCCTTAAGTTCAGGATGGACTTCACCATAATATCCGATAACTTCCGGTTTTTTACCCAATAACATCAACACTGCTGTTTTATAAGGATGAAGAGCCTTGTGAGTTCCAGCAAGAGGAGAATCCGCTAACAACGTAAATTTGATTCTTCTTGTTACGCCAAATTCTTCCAAAACCTTATCCACAATACCTTTTACCGTGTAGAAATCTACATCACCTGTATTTTGCCATAAAGAATTTTGAATATTGCCTGTAATAACACCTGCAAGAGTCAACGCTTCTTTCACCCCTGAATTTTTCTCTTCTGATTCAGCAACTCTTAAGTAAGTTCTTCCGATTTCATAACCCCAGAAATCTTTCTGACCGTTATCATAGTTGTATTTCAAACAGTTTAACAAGCTTGCAGAAAGTGTTTGTCTAAGCATTGAAAACTCTTCACTTGCAGCACATTCAACTCTTACAGCTTTTGATTCATCATAAGTTATATTAAACTGTTTCAACAAGCCTTCACCAATTAAAGATGAAGTTTGGAGTTCGTTCAAACCTGCTGATTGCATTAAATTGTGAACCTTATTAATAACTCTTTCCGCAAGAGAAATTTCTGCTGTGCTTGATTTGCTTGGAAGAGTCGGTGTAATTTTATCATAACCGTTAATTCTTGAGATTTCTTCTATCAAATCAACTTCTCGTGTAACATCGTTCGCACGGAAAGAAGGAACAAGAACTTTACAAGCAGCATCGTTTTTGCCTAAGATTTCAAAACCTAAGTTTTCTAAGATAGAAAGACATTTTTCTGTTTCAATTTCACATCCTAAAATTCTTTTTAACTGCGCATATCTTAGAGTAATTTCGATTGGTTCTAATTTATTTACACCTGTTTCTACAGAACCTTCGAATGTTGCATCAGCATATTTTTCAAGAAGTTCAACAGCTCTAAATAATGCCGGTTTAACAGCTTCAATATCAATTCCGCGTTCAAATCTTGAACAAGCATCTGATTTGTAACCAACACTTCTTGAACTTTTTCTGTTTGCAGAAGATACAAAGTAAGCTGCTTCTAGAGCTAAGTTTTTAGTATTATCATCGATTTCGGAATTAGCTCCGCCAAATACACCGCCTAAGCAAACAGGGTTTTCTTTTGTTGCGATAAGAACTGTGTCATTTGAAAGTTTTCTTTCTACTTCGTCTAAAGTTACAAGGGTTTCGCCATCTTGAGCACGTCTTACACAAAGATATCCGTTTAATTTATCATAATCAAAAGCATGAAGCGGAGTTCCGTATTCAAGCATAACATAGTTTGTGATGTCAACAACGTTATTAATTGCTCTTACGCCTGAAGCTAACAATCTCTTCTGCATCCAATCAGGAGAAGGTTTTATTGTAATATTTTTCAAAACCCCGATTGAATAGTATTTGCAAACATCTGTGTCTTTAATTTCAACTTCAAAGTCAGCTTTTTTATCATTGCCTTTCGCGTATTCAAATTTCATAGGACGGTTAAACAATGCAGACAATTCTCTTGCAATACCGATAACAGACATCTGATCGCCGCGATTCGCAGTCGGAGCTGTATGAAGAATAAAATCTTTTTCGAAGCCGAGAACATCTTCCACATTCAAACCCAAACCAACATTCGGGAATAATCTGTTAAGAATAAGGATTCCGTCTTCTTCCTGATAATTTCTGTCAGCCACTCCAAGCTCGTCATCAGAACAAAGCATACCTTGAGATTCAACACCGCGGATAGTTGCAGGAGTAAGTTCAAACATTTCACCTGTTTTTCTGTCCAAAACTTTACTTCCCACAGAAGCATAAGGAATAACCTGACCTATCGCAATATTTTGTCCGCCGCAAACAACTGTTTTAAGAGCAGAACCTGTATTAACAGTTACCAAATGCAATCTGTCAGAATTCGGATGATTATCAATCTTTTCTATCTTCGCTGTAATAATATTAGTAAACTTTGGTTTTACTTCTTCAATTTCTTCAACTTCCAATCCGCTCATAGTAAGCTCATGAGCGATTTGATTTACATCAATATCCTTAATATCAACTAATTCGTTTAACCAGTTTAATGAAACTTGCATTTTTCTACCTCACTATTTTTCTTTATTATAATATAAAAAGATTTTACAAAGCGTAACATTAACGCAATTTTTTACATTTTCGCGTTTTAATGGAGTTATGAAAGTGTAGTACATGTATGGAGTATCTCGATGATTAACAAAATTAATTTTGCACAAGGCATACAGCAAGTTCAGGCAAGACCTGCATTTAAAGCTAAAGAAACAGATAACGAAACAGTAACAAACCCTGATTCAGGTGTTAGCTTCAAAGGAGCAGAAGCTTTAGCAAATTATAACAAACCAAATGTAATGGCATTTGATAAAAGTATTTTAGAAGTTGAACCAATTCTTCCTACAGTAATTCAACCTGATGCAATCGGTTCAATCGAAGGTGAAAAGATTTACGGTTCTAACGGAAAATTAAACTCAATCATAAACAGAGTCGGCGACAAAGTTGTTGTTTACACAGCATCAGCAGAAAACGACAACATGATTGAATCAATCGTTACAACCGACAAGAAAACAGGTAACGTAATCAAAGAACAAAGAAACGAAATTGAAGACGGCAAATATGTTTATATGAATGTTGCTGAATTCAATCCTGAAACAGGAAAAAGAACAAGAATTACGGAATTCGTAAACGGAGAACTTGATTATGCTTCTAAAACCAGCACTAACGAACGCGGCATAACTCAAGACGTAGCATACGATTTCAAAAACGGACATTACACAGTTTCTGAAAGCACAGCAGACGGCAAATTCTACAGAACTACCGAATTCAACAAAAATAAAGAATTAATCACCATCTATGAACACAAAAACTCAAGAGGTTCTGAAGTAAGATCAGAAGTAAACTTCTACAACGGCGCTGTAATCTCTTCTGACCAACGCAAATCAGAAGTGTTGCCAAACAATATGGGTAGAGAAGTTCTTAACGACGCTGATGTTACTCCAGCTGATTTATCAGTTTATCCGGACTCAATCGAAGGCGAAAAAACATTCTACTCAAACGGCAGCCTTGAATCAGTTACAGCAGGCGATTTAGTTTATCACTATTCTCCACAAGGCGATGTAACTTTTATTGAAGACGGCAACAAAACCGTTGAAGTAAAAAACAGTACTACTACTATTAAAGAAGACCTTGATGAAGGTGCAACTAAAACTACAAAATATTTTGAAGACGGATTCACTGTAGTTGATTACGAAAAAGGTGATTATCACAAACATATTTCAATCAAGAACGGAAACCCTTCATTCTATTATGAAGATAACGGCGACCGCACAGTAAAAAGCTTTAACTTTAACGAAAAAGGAATGCTTGTTTCAGCTTGGGGCGATGACATCTAGTTATCAAACCTGCGAGCGTATTCAACAAGCGCCTTAAATACATCTTTATGAATTTTTCCCTCCAAAACTTCTTTATATAGAATGAGGAGGGATTCTATTTTGGATAATCTTCTTCTATAAACACGCGCTTCTCTAAGAGCACTGTATTTATCCGCAGTAGAAATAATCTGAACGCCAATATCAGATGGAGTATGCGCTCCTGATAAACGCGGATAACCTGAATGTTTCAGATTTTGGTGGTGATATTTGACAAGTTCCAGAGTTTCTTCTTTGATATTCTGGGTCTTTAAAAGTTCATAGCCTAAGGTCGAATGAATATTCATTATTCGACGTTCTTTAGGATTAAGTTTTGCAGGTTTATTAAGAATTTTTGACGGAATCAAAACCTTACCCAAATCATGAAGCATAGAAGCCTCTTTTATGGTTTCTGCATTAACATCTTTTTTCAGGTGTTCACACAAAAGAGAATAAATTCCCATTGCAACACGGCAGGTTTCATTCATGTGACCGCCCGCAAGCTCTTTTAGTGTTTTAGTATCAATGCAGGGTTTGATTTTATATGATTGCAAAAGACGTTTAACCGCAGGATTTAAGTCAATCATATTCTGAACGGCAGCACGCTGAACACTTTCTTCTCGTCCGGATTTCAGGGAAATATCACCTTCATGATTTTTGAATACGAAAAATGAGCTCTCGCTTATACGGACAGCACCTAAAAGATTCAGTGATTTGCGTTGTTTTTTAGGGGTTCTTGTTAAAAACATCTCTTCTTAATCGGGTTTACCACACTGCTTAATAAAAGTTTACAATATAATTGTATTTTTTGCAATAGGGTTGCCTCATAAAAGTAAATACAACAACCACCGTAGGTTTTTCTCTTGGTTATAAAAAAGTAATCCCTTGTATAATCTTTAAGTTTTATGTAGAATAAGTCCGCAGGATTTCTATTATGCTAGATAATAACTTTGATTATATATCATTTTCAATAAACATGAAAAGTTGGGCATTTTCGCGTATGCCAAACGATATTAATTCAGAAAACAGCACTTTTATCTGCAGTATAATAGAAGATTTTATTAAAATTGCTGGAGAAGGAGCATCAAAAGAGAATTTTCTTACTGCAAAACAACAAAAGTTTTGCTGCCAAATTATCGCAAAGTATACTTTTCATAAATCAGTTAATATTATACAAGCAAATATTCCACAAGAATATTGGAATGCTATATTGCAATCAATCGCTTTTACTATCTATGAAGTTATAAAACAAGCATACCAGCACAATATTGAACAAGAAAAAATACTGCAAACTGTTGAATACCATGTCAATAAAAACTTTCATTATAAACTTGATGAGCTTTATGCAAAAAATTTAATAGATAAAACCATTTATACGAAAGCTTTATCGCAATCTAATATTGAGCTCATGAGTGAAGAAAAAGATCACAATAATTGCTATATGCTTGAAAATAACCAAGAAAAATTTTTACACGATAGCGTGTCAATAGCTTATGCAAGAAATTTGGCTTACAGATACTTGTTTAAAGCAGCACATTGCCTAAAAAAGGTATCAATGCAAACTAATGATAGAAAAGAAATTCTATTTTTTCTTAGAAATGCTATTGAAACAATTATCGGTCACATTCAGATAGAAATTTTTAATTTTTCAATTCCACAAGTAGAAAGAATAATTACTGTTTCTATGGAATTATTATTCCATAGAATTATTGGCCTGTATAAAAACAATATTTTATCAAATGATGATTGGTCAAAAGAATGCGTAAGTTATTTTGCTTCTATAATCTATACCATTGAATTTCGTTATGTTAAAGACAATGACAAATTAAAAGATGTGTATGCATATGACAACTTGTTCTCAAATAAACAATTAAGAGAATATTTAAACGAATTTGTTAAAGATAACACTTTTACCCAAGAACAAGTTAATAAAGCTTTTGGGAAAAGTTATATTACTTATTTAGAAAAAGAAATATGCGCGTTAATGAAAACAAGAAATATCCCGAACTTGATTATTAAATGGCTGTTATATTTCACATCATGGTTCTCAATTTGGTTTATTTTACAATGGATATTGCATATTGTTTTTAAATAATGCCTTTCCCTAAATACTAAAAGTAAAGCATACAATATTAACCTCCTACTACATCCATAGCGATTACCCTTTATGATTGTCTACTTAACATTACGATACACTTTATTGAATTGAGAAAATCTTTAAGATATCCTTAAATAGTGGTAGTTTATATTGGGTATATCAAATGGAAAAAGGTTTTGTAGAGAATGGTTTTATTATAGATTTAAGCGTAGCCCAAAATACGACTCAGCTTGTATCTGAGCTTAATTCCGTAATGGAACATCCTGATGTTAAGGGCAAAAGAATATGTTTAAAGCTGGGTGATTTGGACTTGAACCAATCACAACTTTTAAGCGTAAAAGCATTGATTGAATCAATGGATGCAGAGATTGCATTTATTGACACTCTATCCGAACAAACGGAAGCATCAGCCGTATCTCACGGTATTATTGTTTCCAAGTTTGACGAAGACACAAAAACTGCAGCTTATGTTGCAGAAGCAGCTCCGGTTGAAGAAGAGCCTGTTATTGAAGAAACTTTAAAAGAAGGTGAGACAGTAGAAGTTCACGCTGATATTGAACAGCCTGTTGAAACAGAACCTGTTGTTACAATAGAAGGAATTGAAGACAGCTTTACGGAAGAAACAGCTCAGGAACTTTCTGAAATTATTCCTTCAGAACACTTTGAAACAGATTTTGAAACCCTTGCCGCTAACGAAGGTTTATTCGCTAATGAAGAAATAAGCAAATACATCCTGCTTGATACAGGAGATGTTTTACCTGAAGATGCAGAAGAAAATAATATTGATACAAAAACTCTACCAACTTTGTATCTTCACCAAACACTTCGTTCAGGTCAAACTGTAACTTATGAAGGAAACGTACTTATTATCGGTGACGCTCATCCGGGCAGTGAAATCGTTGCGGACGGCGATGTTACTGTTTGGGGTATTCTGGGCGGAATAGCTCACGCAGGTAAAAAAGGTAACGTTTCTGCTAAAGTAAGAGCATTAAAACTTAACGCAATTCAATTAAGAATTGCAGGTTTATACGCAAGAAGAAACGATACTTTGAATGTTCCTTACGTTCAAAAAACAAACGAGTTTACCCCTGAGGAAGCTCAAATTGAAGATGGAAGAATAGTAATTTACAAAAAATTAAGGAGAGATTAATAATGGCTGGTCGAGTAATAGTAATTACATCCGGAAAAGGCGGAGTTGGTAAGACAACTACAAGTGCTAACATTGGTACAGCTTTGGCAAAAGAAGGCTATAAAGTTGTTCTTATCGATACCGATTTGGGTCTTAGAAACTTAGACCTGCTTTTAGGACTTGAAAACAGAATCGTTTACACAATCGTAGACGTAATTGAAGAACGCTGCAAACTTAAACAAGCGCTTGTTAAGGACAAAAAGAACCCTAACTTACAGCTTCTTGCAGCAGCTCAAACAAGAGATAAATCAGCGGTTAATGCAGACCAATTGAGAGAAATCTGCGAAACACTAAAAGAAAAGAACGACTTTGTTCTTGTTGACTGCCCTGCGGGTATTGAACAAGGATTCCAGAACGCTGTTGCAGGTGCAAGCGAAGCAATCGTTGTTACAACTCCTGAAATGTCAGCTATCCGTGACGCTGACAGAATCATCGGTCTTTTAGGGCCAAAAGAAGAAATCAAAAGCACCAAGCTTTTATTAAACAGAGTTCGTCCAAGCTTGATTAAATCAAACGAAATGATGAGTGTTGACGATGTTGTTGAAATTCTTGCTTGTCCACTTATCGGTATTATCCCTGAAGATACAGGAATCATTACTTCTACCAACAAAGGTGAGCCTATTGTTAATGATGAAAAAGCTTTAGCAGGTCAGGCATACAGAAATGTTGCTCAAAGAATCTTGGGAGAAGAAGTTCCGTTCTTAGATTTGGATGAACCAAAAGGATTTATGGCAAAAATTAAAAATGTGTTTGCAAAATTGAAAGCGAAGGTGTAGAAATGGGACTTTTCACTGATTTTTATAATACGGTGGCTAAGTTCTTCCGCCCGCAAGAAGAACAACTTGA
>JAMPIM010000055.1 GCA_023662705.1 Candidatus Gastranaerophilales bacterium
AGAAATATTTGGAAGTTGTTGTAAAACAAAGAGGTTCCGATTTACATATTTCTGCGGGTTTACCTCCTGTTGTTCGTATCGATGGTAATCTACAGAGAATGGATGTACCTGCTCTTAAACCGGAAGAAGTAGAATTATTACTTTTCCCTATGTTGAATAAAGAGCAGAGACGTAAACTTGAACAAGACTGGGAATTGGACTTCTCATACGGGGTTCAAGGCTTAAGCCGTTTCAGGGTTAATATCTACAAGGACAGAGGAAATTACGCGGCAGCTTTCCGTGTGATTACATCTAAAGTTCCTTCATTTAAAGAATTAGGTTTATCCGATACAGTTAGAAAAATGGCGGAAAAACCAAGAGGATTGATTCTTGTAACAGGTCCTACCGGTTCAGGTAAATCAACAACTCTTGCTGCGATGATTAATTATATTAACGAAACACGTTCTGAACACATTTTGACAATTGAAGACCCTATCGAGTTTATTCACCCGTCAAAACGCTCAATTATCCACCAGAGAGAATTGGGTCAGGATACAAGAAGTTTTGCTAACGCTCTTAAGTCAGCACTTCGTGAAGACCCTGATATTATTCTTGTAGGTGAGATGCGTGACTTGGATACGATTAGATTGGCATTGACTGCTGCTGAAACAGGTCACTTGGTATTTGGTACTTTGCACACCTCTTCAGCATCACAGACTATTGACCGTATTATCGACGTATTCCCTGAAGGTCAGCAGCAACAGGTTCGTGTACAGTTGTCTAATTCATTAGTAGCTGTATTCTCACAAACATTGATTCCTTTGTTACAGGCTGATGGTACAAAGCAAGGTCGTGTAATGGCTCAAGAAGTTATGTTGGTAATTCCTGCGATTGCAAACTTGATTCGTGAAGCTAAGGCAGCACAAATTTACTCAACAATGCAAACAAACTCAGGTTTCGGTATGCAGACATTAGAAATGTCATTGAGAGATTTGTATTTGAAAAAGAAAATTACTTTGGAAGATGCTCTATCTCGTTCAAGCCGTCCGGAAGAGTTAAAACGCGGATTACAACAATCGTAATAATAAATAAAAAAAAAGAGGACTCGAAAGAGTCCTCTTTTTTTATACCTTCATTTCCTTTTCAAAACCAAATAATGAGCTTACTGATTCGTCATCATGGATTCTTGAAATTGCCTGTCCTAATAATGGCGCAACTGATAATTGCTTAACATTTTCAGGCAAGTCTTCTTTTTTCCAAGGAATAGTATTAGTAATAATACATTCTTCTATTGGAGCTGTTTTTAATCTTTCGATTGCAGGACCTGAGAAGACTGCGTGAGTAGCTCCAACATAAACTGCTTTTGCTCCTTTTTTCTTAAGCAGTTTAGATGCTTCACAAATTGTACCGGCAGTATCAATCATATCATCAAACATTAAACAAATCTTACCTTCAACGTCACCGATGATGTGAGCTGCAATTGCTTCATTGTGTTTATCACGGCGTTTGTCAATAATTGCAATCGGACAATCAAGTTTCTTCGCAAAGTGACGAGTTCTGTTTGCTCCGCCCATGTCAGGAGAAACGCAAACCATCTCATCAGGATTAATATTTAAACCTTTGATATAATCAACAAGAATTGGTGTTGCAAAAATGTGGTCAACAAGAATGTTAAAGAAACCTTGAATCTGACCTGTGTGTAAATCCATTGCAAGAACTCTTGATGCGCCTGCTGTTGTAAGAAGGTCTGCAACAAGTTTTGCAGTAATCGCTTCACGACCTGATGTTTTTCTGTCCTGACGTGCATAACCGTAATATGGAATAACAGCAGTGATTGTTTTCGCACTTGCGCGTTTGAACGCATCAATCATTATTAATAATTCCATAAGGTTTTCGTTAACAGGGTTGCAAAGCGGTTGAACGATAAATACATCATCGCCGCGGATACTTTCTTTTACTTGAACGTAGATTTCACCATCTGCGAAATTCTTAATAACCATCGGACCAACAGTTGTTCCTAAATAATCTGCTATTTCTTGAGCAAGAGCCGGATTTGAACGTCCTGCAAATAACCTGATATCGTGGGTCGGGTTAACAGCTCTTTCAAGCTGCGGATAAGTCATTTCAAGTACCATGAAAAAATCCTTTCATATATTAATTGTGATAGGTTTATTTTACTACAGTTTTAAGTTTTGTAATAGTCTTTTTTAAAAAATATTAAGTTTAATATATGGAAAACATGTAAAAAATAATTTTGCTATTATCTCCTTTCGGGCAATAGAAATCTTTGTTGAAAACTATTAATCTTTTGAGTGTAAAAGGAGATAATTATGAAATTGGAAAACTCAGAAACATTACAAAATTTAGTTAATGCTTTTGCGGGAGAATCTCAGGCAAGGAATAAATACACATTTTATGCTAAGATTGCGAAAAAAGAGGGTTATGAGCAAATTTCCCAAATATTTTTGGATACAGCAGAAAATGAGAGAGAGCATGCTAAACTTTTTTATGAAGAAATTCCTAATGCGGAACATTTGCAAGTTACTGGTGAATATCCGTTTTTTAATAGTGAAAGTACATTAGAAAATCTTATTTCTGCTTCCAAATGGGAACGTGAAGAGTGGGAAGAGGTTTATCGTCATGGAGCTGAGGTGGCAAAGGCAGAAGGTTTTGATGACATTGCTGAATTGTTTGAAGGTATTTTGGAGATTGAAAAGCACCATGCTCATCGATTTGAGTTATTAGCAGATGAATTGCAGGCTGATACTTTATTCAGCAAGGAAGAACAGACGCAATGGATTTGCAGAAAATGCGGACATATTCAGATTTCAAAATGTGCTCCTAAAGAATGTCCTGTATGTGAGCATCCGCAAGGATATTTTGAAGTTTTTACAGAAAAATTTTAAGCTAAAAATGGTACATTTTTTGTACCATTTTTTATGAAAAACTACTTCACAATCGTATGCGATTATGATAATCTTGTTTATAGTTGGAATTAAGATTATATATAAACTGGGGTAATGTATGAAAAGAAATATTAAAGAGCTTTTATGTCTTACTGCGGTTATAAGTGCCGCAACTATGAGTGCTGCTATAGCAAATAGTTTGGATGTTGATACTAGTAATGCCAATATCAATACATCGTCTTCTTATGACAGTGTTACTGTTTCATCTGATAGAACGCTAAACATAGTCGGCAGCCAGACTGAGCTTCAAGTCAATGGCAAAACAACAAATTATGGTACAATATCAAATAGTGGCAGTATTATAACTAATACTATAGAAAATAATAAGACAATATCAGGTGGTGGCAGTCTTGAAATCACTAATGGTGGAAGTAATTCAAGTTCTATTACTCAAGGGATAATTAAGACTACAGGCGGTACACTAAGTAATGCAAGTACCATTACAGCTAACGGACGGTTTACGAACTCTGCATCTATTACAGGAGCAGGTACTTTAAATATTAAAGCCGGTGGTTCAAGCTCGAGTGCTATTGAACAGGGTATAGTAAGTATTACTGGCGGTGCAAACGGTTTTAACAACGAGGCTTCTTTAACAGTAGCTAATGGATTAACAACAAGTGGTACTGTTAATAATACTTCTACTATTCAGGCAGGTTCTTTAAGTAATAGTGGAATGATAAATAATAGCAATGATTTAACAGTAGGCAGTCTTACTGCTAATAATTCAATCAAAGGTACCGGTAATCTTACAGTAAGCGGTGGTTCTAATTCTGGTACAATCGAGCAGGGTAAGTTCACAAACAACTCTACTTCTACTGCATTTTCAAATAGTGGAACTATAAAGGCTGCTGTTGACAACACAAACGACGCAAAAATGACTAATAGTAAAACTATTAATGGTCAGGTTTCGAACGATGGTACTTTTACTAATACTAACAATGGAACTATTACCGACAATGTTACGAATACAAGCAGCTTTACTAATAATGGTAAGATTGGGACTTCAACATCTTCAGTAGGTAATGTTACTAATTCAGGTACTTTCACTAACAGCGGTTATATTTATGCTTCTGTGTTAGATAATACTTTAGGTTCAATCGACAATTCTAATACAATTTCTGTTGGTACTTTGAATAATTCTGCTGAAATCAAAGGAAATAACGGCTCTTTAACTATAGGCGGCGGTTCTTCTTCTGGAAATATTACCCAGAAAGATATTACTATTTCCGGCAATTTTACAAATAATGCTCAAATGACTTCAAAAGGTACTTTTAATAATAGTGCAACTATCAGCGGTTCAGGTTCTTTAACTCTAACCAATGGAACAAATACAGGAACTATTGCAGAAGCTGTTGAGATTGTAGCAGGTGGTACTTATAACAATGGCAATAATACTACAGCAGGTACTATCAGCGGAGATATTACTAATGGTGATACTTTTAATAATAATAAAGGTAGTATAACTGGAGCTATTATCAATAATGGAACATTAACTAATAGTGGTACTATTGATTCAGCTACAGTGACCAATAATGAAAGTCACACAATCTCGAATAATAATTCAATGACCGTTGGCTCATTAACAAATGGTCAAGATGCAGTCTTAAATGGTACAGGTGATTTAACTGTTACGACAGGTTCTAATTCAGGTTCTATTGTTCAGGATGAAATTACTTTAGTGACATCTTTTACAAATGACGGTTCTATGACTGCTAATGGTACATTTGTGAATACCTCAACTTTAACAGGTTCTGGAGATTTAGTTATTAATGCAGGTGGAAGCAGCACAGGCTCAATTACCCAAGACAACATAACAATTACAGGTGATTTTGCTAATGAAAATACATTAGCAGCATCTGTTAAATTAACAAATAAAGGTACTATAACTAATACTTCTGATATTATTGCTGCTGAAATTGATAACCAAGCTAATATCACAGGATCAGGTAATCTTACAGCTGCAGGTTCTAACTCAGGTACTATTAGTCAGACAGGTGTTACATTGAGCGGTGACCTTACAAATACAGGCAGCATCACAGCTACTAATCTTGATACAGGCTCAAGCACTTTAACCCACAATGCTACCGGAGATAAAAAGTTAACTGTTACAGGAACAACAAACGGTACTATCAAAGGTACTGGTGCAATGGATATTGCAGGAACTAATAATGCATATATCGACTTGGGCTCTGTGACGGTTACAGGTGACTTGGATAACCAAAGCTCTATTATTGCCGATTCTATTCAAAATAATGTTGGTGTGACATTAACCAATAATGGAACGCTCGGTGATGCTAATTCCGCAATCACTAATAATGGTACTATTACTAATAATAATAGTATTGTTGCGAATTCTATTACTAATAACAAAGACTTAACAAATAACGGAACAATTGGTACTACTGATAACAGGGTTTCAATTACTAACAACGGTACAAAATTTGAAAACTCCGGTTCTATCATTGCAAGTGCAATTACAGATACTACAGGAATTCAGAACACAGGTTCAATTGATACAAATTCTGTTAATATTTCTTCAAACGGCAGTATTAAAGGCGAAGACGGAAGTTTAACCATCAATAATGGCGGTACAAACGCTGGAACAATTGAACAAAAAGATATTGCTCTAAAAGGCGGTATACTTAATAATTCAGGCAGTATTACATCTACCAATAAATTTGAAAATGAAGCTACTCTTCAAGGAACAGGTGACTTAATCGTCAAAGATGGTTCAAATAAGTCCGGTTCAATTACTCAAGGTAATGTAACTGTGACAGGAGCTTTTACTAATGAAGCGAGTCTAACAGCAACCAATACTCTTAAAGTTGATAACAATGCTTCTATAGCAAATACTTCTGAAATTGTTGCTAATGCGATTGACATTGCAGCTACAGGTACGGTTAATGGTGATGGTAATATTACAATCAGCGGAGGAACTAACTTAGGTGAGATTTCTCAAACTGATGTAAAGGTTAACGGTAATCTTACTAACGACGGTACACTTACTTCTACAGGTAAATTTACAAATACAGCAATTATTAGCGGTGAAGGTTCTTTAAACATAAATGAAGGTTCTAGTACCAATAAAATCACCCAAAATAACGTCACTGTATCAAATGATGTTGAAGGCAAAGGCTTTGTTAACTCTGCTGAATTGAAAGTATCAGAACTTTTAACTAATAATGGTAAAATTCAAAATAGTAGCGTGATTACAGCTGTAATCAATAACACTGCCTGCAGTGTTATTGAAGGTACTAACGGTACAATTAATATTACAAGCGGTGCTAACGCAGGTACTATTTCTCAATCAGTTGTGAATGTAAAAGGAGCTTTGGATAATACAGGTTCTATCATTGCATCTACATTTGCTAATGACGCAACAATAACTGATACTACTAATAATGGTTCTATTACAATAAATGGTACTGGTGTAAACAAAGGCACCCTTACTCAACATGAACTTATTAACAAGGGTACTTTTACAACAACAGGAGAAAATGCTCAAACAAAGATAGAAACTGTTGATAACAGCGGTTCAAAATTTGTTGTTGAAAATAGAGCATCTGTAGAATTAGGTACTATTGATAATACCAATGGTACTATTGAACTTACAAATAATTCAGCAGAAGCAACATCTACCTTGACTATTACTGATTTAGAAAATGATTTATCAGGAACAATTGATGTTCTCCAAGGTGAAAATAGATTAAGCGTTGATGGCGCAGGTATTACAAGTAAGATTAATATCGGTAAAAATACTCAAGCTATCTTAAGTATTATTGACGGTGAAGTAAAAGCAGAAGCTGTTATTAAACTTACTAATAACTCTACATTGAATGTTGCTGGAGCAGATGTTACATTGGATTCTGGTGACTCTTGGACTGGTAATAATAAAGTAACTCTGGATTCAGGTTCTTTGACCCTAAATGATGTAAAAAACAACGGTTTGTTAGTAGCTAGTGGAGGTGACCTAACTCTTGAAGCAGGTATATTGAATATTTCTAATGGAAGTTCTATTGCTAGCGCAGTAACAACTGAGCTTAAGGAAGGTACTACATTAAATATTCAAGACGGTGGTAAAGTTTCATTAAATGAAGGCGATACTTGGGGTGGTAAAATTATTCTTGGTTCTGGTACTACTCCAGAGGTGACTGATTTAGACAACATTCCAGAGGATGCTACTGTTCTTGATGTTAAAGGATTAGATAAAACAGGTACTATTCTTGCTAACAATGGCGTGTTGCTCTTAGGAGACAAGGATCTTGATGTTCAGGGCGAAAGCTACATTGCTAAAGCTGTAGCGATGGAACTTGGCGGTAATATTAAAGTAAGCGATGGTGGTAGAGTTGCGATTGATGATAATGACAAAATGACAGGTTCATCACCTACGGTTACATTATCTGAAGGTGGGACTCTTGATTATGGTAAAACTGAAGATTCAGGTTTGATTATCAAAGCCGACGCTGGTAACCTAAATTTACTTTCAGGTTCAAATTTAACATTTAGCCAAGGAAATATCGCTGATGCGGTAGCAATTGATATCCAACAAGATGCTAATTTGACATTAAATAATTCAACATTGAATCTTGATAGTTTAGATAAATGGAACGGTAATATTATTAATAATGGCGGTACAATCAACGCTAATAACCCAGTGAACTCAAGTTCAGCTTCTTTAAAACAAACAAGTGGTGAGTTGAATTTGTTTAATGATACACAATTAACACTTGGTACTGAAAGTTCTATATCAGGCGGTGATATTAATATTACTAAAGATAAAACAATTGATTCTACTGAATTTGTAGGTTCAACTGGTTCTGTTCTTACTGTATATGGTGATGGCGAAAATGAAGTTATCAGCGGCGGTAACATGACAATTGACGAATACTCTAAGTTCGTTCTTGGCAGTGGTACTTTCACATTAGATACTCTTTCTGTTTCAGCTATTGAAAAAGAAGACGGTACAATTCAAGCTGGTCTTGTTGATGTTATGAATGGTGAAATTACTCAATCTACTATTAAAGAAGTTGTTTTCCAAAATGTAGCAGAAGGTAAAATTAACCAGGCTAACTTTAATATTGATATTTATGCAAGAAGCAATCAAAAGACTGATAATGATACATTTATTATCAACAGTATTGATTCAGATGCGACTGTATACATTAACGAATGGGGATTAGGCGGTGACCTGTATGGATGGGACGCTCCAATCGACAGAAATATCAAGTTGAAAGATATTTTCTTTGATTCTGAAGGCGGAGAAGCTCTTAAAAACAATATTGTTGTTACAGATCAAACAACATTCACTCCTATTGGTTGGTATCAATTAAACAAAAACGAAGAATACGGAGATATCTTAAAAGATGCTGATGGTAATCCTATGATTGATCCTGCAACAGGTTTAGTCATGAGAGAGCATATCGGCAGCAACTATACTTTAGATTTGGTTAAATATAATCCTCAAGTATTCAGAGGTCAAATTGCAACTGTTGCTCAATGGATGAACCAATTGAATATTGATGATATGTTATTCACTCATTCAATGGTGCTTCCAAGTTTCAAAGACCCTGATGGCGGTACAATGGCAAACAGATATGCTGCTGAATCTCCATTATTTGCTCCATACCAATATTCTCGTAAAGACGGCGGTTTATGGTACAAGATGTACGGAACATTTGAAAATCTTCAAATGAATAATAACTTAGGCAGAGTTGGTAACAATGCTTACGGTGCATTAATCGGTGCTGACTTCGGACTTAAAGAATTGAAAAATGGTTGGAAGTTCATGCCAACAGCATACGTTGGTTATAACGGTGCTCACCAAACCTTTGCTCACATGGGTCAATATCAAAACGGTGGACAAGCAGGTTTCATGGGTACTTGGTACAAAGATAATTTAATCCTTGGTGCTTTAGCGTACGGCGGTATCTATGATAACTCAATGGATGTTCGCGGATTTAATGACAGCACATTCAACTACTTTGCAGGTGCTGCAACAAAAGCTGCTTACAACATAAGACTTCATAGAGATTGGGTATTGCAGCCAAACTTATTCGTTTCATATAATTACTTTGGTCAGCAAAATTGGCACTCAAAATTTGGTCAAATGGGCATGATGGCAGGTGACTTAAATGGTGTTAATATTGCTCCCGGATTGAACCTAATTTGGGAAAAAGATACATTCAGTGCTTATGGTACATTACAATACATGTATAATATTAATGGCGCATGCGGCGGCCGTGCAGGTAATGTAGGTCTTCCTCAGGTTGAAATGGAACGCGGTTATATCCAATACGGCTTGGGTATTAATAAGAAGTTTACAGACAGAGCTTCTGGTTATTTACAAGCTGTTCTAAGAAATGTTGGAAGAACAGGTGTTGGATTCCAGGCAGGATTTAATTACATGCTCGGTAAATAATTTATTTAATATTTAAGGCGGACGGGATGACCCGTCCGCCTTTTTTCATGCTAATTTTAAACAAATGTAAAATAAACACTTGATTTTTAAATTTTTTCATTTTATAATGGTGGAACGCGCTGATGAAGTGCGGAAAAAAATGTTTTATGCTAATAAGCCGAAATATACTGATAGCAAGAAACAAAGCACTTTGAAAAATTATCTTAAACCGAATGTTACGAAATGTAAATCTTCAAAAAAATAGTTGTTGACAATAAATTTTGAAGAGGTAAGATAATAAGTGTCAGGTGAGGAAACCGCCTGGTGGACGATTGAAGGAGACGAAAGTCATAAACCT
>JAMPIM010000056.1 GCA_023662705.1 Candidatus Gastranaerophilales bacterium
GAGATGAAGGTGAGTTAATCAATACACGGCAAGAAGGCATTTTCTTAGCATAAGCGTCAATTCTTTCGCTAGAACGTTCATCTGTATAAAGAACTGAAGTATGACCGGCACCACCGTGTGATACTAAGAAGTAAGCTTTTTCAGTTGCATCTTCAAAATCAGAAGCTCTGTAAAGTGTCAAAATTGGAGAAAGTTTTTCTCTTGAGAATGGATCTTCCCAGTTAACTTCACCACGTTCTGCAAGAAGAACTTTCGCATTTTCAGGAACTGAGAAGCCAGAAAGTTCAGCGATTCTGTGAGCAGACTGACCAACGATGTCAGGGTGAGCAGTACCACGTTTTGGATCGATAAACGGAAGATCAATCATTTTTTGCTGTTCTTCAGCGTTTACAAGGTAAGCGCCTCTGTAAGCGAATTCAGATTTAACTGCTTCATAAACGCTATCAACAACTACTACTGATTGTTCAGAAGCACAAATCATACCGTTGTCGAAAGTTTTTGACATAAGAATGTATGATACAGCCATTTTAATATCAGCAGTTTCGTCAATAACAACTGAAGTGTTACCAGGACCTACACCTAAAGCAGGGTTACCAGATGAGTAAGCTGCTTTAACCATGCCAGGACCGCCTGTTGCCAAGATACAGTCGATTGAATCGTGGTGCATCAAAGCGTTTGAAAGTTCGATTGAAGGAACATCAATCCAACCAATAATATCTTCAGGAGCACCTGCTTTAACAGCAGCTTCAAGAACTAATTTAGCAGCTGCAATTGTACAGTCTTTAGCTCTTGGGTGTGGTGAGAAGATAATAGCGTTACGTGTTTTCAAAGCTATAAGAGATTTGAAAATCGCAGTTGAAGTTGGGTTAGTTGTAGGAACAATACCTGCAATAACGCCAAGAGGTTCTGCAACGATTTTAATACCGTTTGCTTTATCTTCTTTTATGATTCCGCAAGTTTTTGCGTTTTTGTGTTTGTTATAAATGTATTCGGAAGCGAAGTGGTTCTTGATAATTTTATCTTCAAGAACACCCATTCCTGTTTCTTTAACTGCCATACGAGCTAGCGGAATACGAGCTTTGTCAGCAGCAGCTGCAGCAGCTTTGAAAATAGCGTCAACTTGTTCTTGTGAATAAGTTGCGAAAATCTTTTGAGCTTTTTTAACCTTAGAAATAAGTACTTCTAATTGGTCAAGTGTTTCAACAACACTTGGAGCGTTAAGAGATTCTTCAAGCTGTTCAACAGTTTTTTTAGTTTTTGTTGCCATGATTTGTGTCTCCTATCTTGTGTACAAGCATACACTAATATTACAACACAAGGGTTTGGGAGTGTCAACAATAGCGGGTTAGGAGGAATTTTATGAAAAAACGGCTGAATGCCTGTCGGCGGAATAATTTAGCGAGTGTATGCTATACACTCGCTAATAAAAATTTAATAAAATCTTTATATTTAAGATTGTTTGTGATATAGTTCAAACATTAGGGCGATTGGCGCAGTTGGTAGCGCATCACATCGACATTGTGAGGGTCACGTGTTCGAGTCACGTATCGCCCAAAGAGAAGAGGGAATAGTTCCCTCTTTTTTTATTTGCGTAGTACAATAAAAAGGGATTGAATTTATCAATCCCACATATAAGTACATATCCCAATCAACAACAAATTAAATTTTTACATCTATATTAAGTTCAATGCTATGCTTGGCAGCTGGTTAGCAGTTGAAAGCAATGTTGCAGACGCTTGCTGCAAAATCTGAGCCTTAATATAATTTGAAGATTCTTCCGCAACATCCGTATCCCTCAATGTAGATAAAGATGATGTTAAGTTCTGTGCCTGAACATCAATAGCAGAAATAGCAGACGACACTCTGTTTTGAACCGCACCGATATTAGTAGCACGTGTAGACAATGTCTTTATAGCCGTGTCTAAATTTGTTAACTCAGCTGGTGCAGTATCATTAGCCGAACAAGCTGTTGCCATCGCATCAATTTCTTTTCCTAACAAATCTTTACAGGTAGTTTTCGCAAATAAATCTTTTGACATTACAATCTGAGAATTTACATCAGCATATAGTCCAACTTGCAATTTAATATCAGCTGTTATAGCACCTGTCATTAATTTTACTCCGTTAAACTCAGCATTAGCCGCAATACGGTCAAACTCCTGTAAACGAGCAGTAATCTCTGCTTTAATCGCTTCAAGAGACTGTCCGCCATAAGTTCCGTTTGATGCCTGCTCTGTTAAGTCTCTTACACGCTGTAAATGGTCAGTTAGTAAGGAGTATGTTTCTTCTGTGGTAGTTAACATATCAATACCGGTGGAAGCATTATCGGCTGCAACATCCAAAGAACTCAACTGCGTAGTCCATAGCTTTGCAATAGAATAATCAGCTGCATTATCTGAAGCATGATTCACCTTGTAACCGGTTGTCATTCTCTCAATTGAAGTATTCAACGCATTCGTTGCATTATTAAGATTTCTTTGTGCAATAAGCGAAGAAATATTTGTATTAATTGTAAGAGCCATCTCCTAAAAACCTTTCCGCGACGGATATTCACTCCCGTCTATAATCCCTAACCTATACTTTTTTAAAATAAACAAACCCAAGCCAAACTCTCTCAAAGGGTTTATATATTTATCACATATCCTTGTATACACACATTATAGATTAACTGTATAAAAAATACACCATGCCAATTTAATAATTTTACATTTCTTTACAAGGAGCAGATAACATTACAAGGGATACACGTTGGTTGGAGATTATTGTGTTATAATAAATAAGAAATAGAGGAGATTAAAAATGCCTAAAGTTATTACTATCGGTAGCGCCACAATGGATGTTTTTGTTGAATGCGACGAAGCAAATATTGTTTCTGTATGTTCTAAAACCAAAAACTCGGATTTCATGAGTTATCCTTACGGCTCAAAAATAGATATTTCAACATTCTCATCTAATGTTGGAGGCGGAGGTATTAACACGGCATGCAGTTTTGCAAACCTCGGGCTTGAAACATCAGCAATATTTAAGATAGGCAACGACATCTACTCTGACGGGATTCTGGAGTTTTTCAAAACTCACAAAGTAAATCTTGATAATATTATCCAAAAAGAAGAAACTTCAACAGGATTCTCTATTATATTAGTAAGTTTTCAAGGAGACAGAACCGTTCTTGCGCACAGAGGAGCAAATGCAGAAATAAAAGAAGAAGAAATTAATTTTGAAGCTATTAAAGACGCTGATTTAATCTACATTGCACCTCTTAACGGTGAATCAAATAAAGTTCTGGAACCAATTGTAGAATTTGCGCATGCCAATGATACAAAAATTTGTTTCAATGCAGGTACAACCAGTATTAAAAGAGGATTCCAACATTTAAACAAAATTCTTTCATCTGCTCATATTGTAGTTATGAACAAAGAAGAAGCTACTATGACAACAGGAATACAAGTTCGACCTGATACAAAAACAGAAAAATTCTCACATGAACTCATTCACGAAGATATCAAGAAAATGCTTCAAGCTCTAAAAGTTAAAGACTATCAGATAGTTGTAATCACTGACGGAAACAAAGGCGCTTATGCCTACGATGGAGAAGAATTTTATTTCTGCGAACCATATCCGTCTCCTGTAGTTTCAACATTAGGTGCAGGAGATGCATTCGCCTCAACATTCTGTGCAGCATTAAACAGAACAGGAATCGATATCGGAAAAGCTTTAATGTACGGCTCTGTTAATTCAGCATCCGTTGTCTCAAAATTTGGAGCGACAGAAGGGCAATTGAGTTTTGAAGAAATTGAAGAAAAACTTAAGCAAACACCTGATTATACATACTTAATAGGATAAAATGTTTCAACAATTTTCACCTAATATGCTAAAAACTTTTAAACTCTGTCCTAAAAAATTTGAGTTTAAATATATAAAAGGGATTTCCATGCCTGTTAATGATGAGGTTTTTGAAACAGGTAAAAACATCCACGCACTTGCTTCTTACTACCTAAGAAAAGAAAATATTGATAAAATGGAACTTTCGCTTAATCCGCATGAAAAATTGTTATGGGATTACCTGAAGGGACTAAAATACTTAGGTTTCAAGTGCGTAAACACAGAGTACAATCTAGCTGTAAAAATCGGACAGCATTTTTTTGGCGGGAGACTGGATGCTCTTGTTAAAGAGAAAGAACATTATTATATATTAGATTACAAAACCGGTTCTGCTCCAAAAAATGCAGCGTATGATTTTCAAACTATGATTTATCTTCTTTGTGTAAAAGCATTTTTTAAAACCAATAATGTTTCTTTTGTTTATCTGGATTTAAAAAACAAATCAGAGGTTATAGTTGAACTGACAGATTCTTTAGTAAAAGAATACGAAGAAAAATTAATCGAAATAACCTCAAAAATAGATAAAGAAGAATTCTCCCCTGCAAAATGTTCAAATTGTGAATTTGATATTATATGCTATCATTAGTTTATGAAAAATTACTTAATTGATACCCATGCACATGTCGATATGCTTGATGACTTCAGCCTCGAAGGCGTTGGTAAAGTCATCATACCCTCTGTTGAAGAAAAAACAATGGACAAGATTATAGAACTGGCTCAAGATCCAAATATTTATGCAATGGTCGGAATATTCCCGTCAGAAGCAAAAACTTATACCCAGGAAATTGAAGATAGAATGATTGAACGGGCTAAGAATCCAAAAGTTGTAGCAGTCGGTGAAATCGGCTTGGATTATTATTGGGACAAATCTTTCAATGATATTCAACAAGAAGTTTTTATCAAACAAATAAAAATGGCTAACAAATTAGAACTTCCTATAGTAATACATGATAGAGAAGCTCATAAGGATACATTTGACATATTAAAAGAGGTAAATAAAAATTCTAAAGTCCTGTTTCATTGTTTTTCAGGAAGTGTAGAGTTTATGAAAGAATGCACCCGCGAAGGCTGGTCAATTGCAATCGGCGGAGTTGTAACATTTAAAAACGCAGTCAAAATGAAAGATGTAACAAGGGAAGTTCCTCTTGACAAGCTTGTATTGGAAACAGATGCACCGTATCTGACACCTGTACCATTCCGAGGCAAACCTAATAAACCTGCTTACGTTAAATATGTCGCAGAAGAAATTGCCGCAATTAGGAACATGCCGGTAGAAGAAATCATTGATATTACAACAACAAATGCAGAGGAGTTCTTTAAGATATGAAAAAAGAACGATTAGATAAAGTTTTAGTTGATTTAGGTTATTTTGAAAACAAAAGCAAAGCTTCTGCCGCAATTCTTGCAGGTAATGTTAAAATCGGAACAGAAGTTATTACAAAAGCAGGGTTTCAAATAGACACTTCAAAAGAATATGACTTTCAGGTAAAAGCAATGCCGTTTGTTTCAAGAGGCGGATTTAAACTAAAAAAAGCATTAGAAACATTCCCTGTGACTGTTCAAGACAGAATTTGTTTTGACGCAGGAGCTTCTACAGGCGGATTTACAGACTGCTTACTCCAAAACGGGAGTAAATATGTTTACGCAGTCGATGTCGGATACGGACAAATAGATTGGAAGATTCGGAGTTCTGAGAAAGTCAAAACAATTGAGAAAACAAATTTAAGAATATGTTCTAAAGATGATATCTATGCAGAAAATGAACCTTTAGCAGATTTATTGGTTTCGGATTTATCATTTATTTCATTAGAAAAGGTTATTCCAAATTTAAAAACTCTTTTGAATCCTGAATTTCATGAAATGATATGCCTTATAAAACCTCAGTTTGAAGCAGGAAAAGAACAGGTTGAAAAAGGCGGAGTGGTTAAGAATAAAAATGTTCACACCGAAGTTATTCAAAATGTTATTAACTGTGTAAAAAACCTTGATTATATAATAAAAGGCTTAACATATTCTTCTATCAAAGGTCCTGCCGGAAATATAGAATATCTTATCTGGTTTGCAACATCAGGAGATGAAATAGAAGTCGATATTAATAATGTAGTTGAAGAGGCTCATCAAAACTTGTAATTGTCACGAATATATCTTATAACATTATATGTACAATCATAAGCTTTCTCTTTCACGCTTTCGTAAGCATAATCCCAATCATGCGCCCAAGCCTCAACAACATCTAAATGATTTTTATCGGTTGAGACCTTATGTTTATATTGGTCAAGGTCAGGAATTCCATATTCTTTGTCAGCTACAGTTGCAAAGAATCCGTCTTTTTGCGCATAATTAATCGTTAAATCTATATTTTCAAGCCTATGCAGATTTCGAGATTCCAAAGCTGCTCTAACAGCTTTGTATCCGTTAACAAATTCCTGCGGGCAATCAGACTTTCCTAAGCGGTTAATAATTGTACCGCCGCAATAAACTTTTCCAAAATTAGTATTCGAATCAATATTATTTATTTTCATATAGAAATTATAACATAAAAAAACAGAGTCATAGAGACTCTGTTTTTAATAATAGTTGTAATTAGTTATTTTAAGGTTTTGATTAAACTTCTTCACCTTTAGGTCTAATCATCAAACCTGCAAGAGCTAATACTGCTGCGCCTACTGCTGCGGTTTTCCAGGTGCTTGCTTTTTTACATTTACCCAACAAGTCTTCTGTTAATTTTTCTTTTGCGGTATTTCTTGCGTTAGTTACACCTTTTTTAACAGCTGCGTAACCTTCTCTGATACCGCCTGCTAAACCTTTAGTATCTTTTTTAGTTAAAGCTTCTTCTGCTGTTGCCAAAGCTTCTTCTGCTGTTTTCAAAGCTTCTTTTTCAGTTTTTGCAAAATCAGCTGCGCCGATTACATCTTTATAACCTTTAGTATCTTTAACTAATTCTTCTACAAGTTTTTTGTCTTCTTCTTTTGTTGAATTAAGAAGTTTTCTAAAATCTTCCTGATTATATTGTACGCCCTTAAATTCATAAGGTGCATCTGCTTTAATTTCCATCTTTTTAAGATTTGCTAATTCTGTATCAAATGCTGCTTTTTCTTTGCCTTCAATAGCTTTTTTTGCATTTTCTACAGCAAGTTCTTTTTCAATAACAGCATCTAATTCAGCTTTTGCTTCAAAACCTTCCGGCAATTGAAAATCTGTTAAAGCTTTTTCTGCATCTTGAACAGCTTTAGCCTGAGTTTGGATTGCTTCCCAGTTTGCTTTGTTGTCGCCGCCTTTTTCTACTTGTTTTTTAACAAAAGAATCATCTTTGTTTGTAGCTGCAATAGCATCTTCCCAAGAAGAGTATGCAGGTGATTTAATACCTACGTTTGCTGCTGCTGCACCTGCGCCCACTGCACCGCCGAGAGCTGCTCCGCCTAATACATAAGGCAATGCTGAAGGTCTTTGTGCCTGTACTGTCATTTCATCTGTCATAACTAATTACTCCTATATTTACAACTTACTACTATTAATTGTCTGTACTGAAAGTAAAAATACAATAAACCTTTACAATTCTTTTACCTTCCACAGATATAAAGACGCAAACAAAATAAAAATTGCTTTTTTAATAAAATTTAGTTTACAAATGTTTACATTCAAAAACATTAAAAAAGTCCGTAACTTTGTAAAATCGCATATTTGGTATATAATAGAGCTATGGAAAATAATTTACAAACAATCAAAGACGAATTAGAACAAAGAGAGTATGAGGTACTTTCTCCTTATGCTACAAAGTGCAAAGAATCAAAAGGCAGAAAACAGCCTAGAGAAGATGCTTATCCTATCAGAACAGAGTTTCAAAGAGACAGGGATAAGATTTTGCACTCAAAGTCCTTTAGAAGACTAAAACATAAAACACAGGTATTCTTATCACCTTATAATGACCATTTCAGAACACGTCTTACGCATACTTTAGAAGTTTCACAGATAGCAAGAACAATGGCAAGAGCGTTGAGACTTAATGAAGATTTGGTTGAAGCTATTTCTTTAGGGCATGACTTAGGTCATACAGCATTCGGACATTGCGGAGAAGCTGCTTTAAACGATTTATTACCTAACGGGTTTTATCATAATTTACAAAGCGTTCGCGTAGTCGAACATCTTGAAAACATGAACCTTTGCAAAGAAACAGTTGACGGAATTTTAACACACTCTTGGGGCTATAAACCTAAAACTCCCGAGGCTCAAGTTGTTCAATATGCAGATAAGATTGCTTATATTAATCATGATATAGAAGATTCTGTTCGCGCGGGTGTTATTACGGAAAGTGATTTGCCGAAAGATTGCAGAGACTATTTTTCATCAAACCAGTCTGACAGATTGGGTAAAATGATTTCCGACATAATAAGAACATCCATGAATCAGCCTAAGGTTGCAATGAGCGAAGAAGGCTGGTTCTATGTAACAAAACTCAGAGAGTGGATGTTTGATAATGTATATCTTGATCCTGTAACAAAAGCCGAAGAGGTTAAAGCTAAAAACATTATAAAAGCTTTATATGAATATTATTCCGAGAAACTTGTTGCATATTATGATAAACAGGATATACCGCAATTAATTACCGATTATATTTCCGGCATGTCTGATTCTTATGCAATCAGAAGATATCAGGATTTATTTATCCCAAAACCTCTTGCTGACACAACAAGCGACGAAGCTTTATTCAGAAAGATTAAAGATGAAGTACGTTAAATTCGGAACTTATACAGGCAAAGAAAACATGCAGATTGATTCTGATTTACTGGATGAAGCAATCGCATCAGGGAGTACTGAGCCTGTATTCAGACTTTATGCCTGGAATCCAAAATGTATTTCACTGGGAAGAAACCAAAAGGATGATTTCATACAAGGGGCAAATATAGATTGCGTAAGGCGTTTAACTGGCGGCAGGGCGCTTTTGCATGATGACGAAATCACATACAGCTGTATTATGCCCGTTCCTGATGGAGTCAGTGTTAACGATTCTTATAAAGAAATTTCAGGGATTTTGATAGATTTTTTCAAAACACTTGGCGTCGAATTAGATTTTGGAGAGAACAAAAAAATCTCAACAAAATTTGATTACTGTATGCTGATTTCAACAGGGGCTGATGTTTGCTATAAAGGCAAAAAAATAATCGGCTCTGCTCAATACAGAAAACAAGGATATATTTTACAGCACGGTTCAATTCTGTTCGGATATGACAAAGCGTTTTTAGAAGAGCTTTTTGAAGAAGAAGTTCAAGGGATTACAACTGTTAAAGAAATCTTGCCTGACATCACAAAAGATGAATTTGTAAAAAAATTAGAAAACTACATATTAACAATTTTTTAATATTTCCTTCTTGATTAGAAAATGTTTTTGAATTACG
>JAMPIM010000057.1 GCA_023662705.1 Candidatus Gastranaerophilales bacterium
TTAGGTTATCATAGGAGTATGAACAAGGGGAAGATTGTTGTAGTCGATGATGAAAAAATAGTTACTTCCGCTTTTAGCACCCTGCTAAAGGTTGAAGGATTTACTGACGCGCATTTTTTTAATAATCCGAAAGATGCAGTAGAATTTCTAAAAGAAAACACTCCTGATTTGGTCATTTCAGATTTCTTAATGCCCGAAATGAACGGCTTGGAATTCTTAGGAGAAGTCAAAAAACTTTATCCCGAAGTCAGCAAAATCCTTTTAACAGGTTATGCGGATAAAGAAAATGCAATCAAAGCGATTAATGAAATCGGCTTATATCGTTATATTGAAAAACCTTGGAACAACGATGATTTAATTATAAACATCAAAAACGGGATTGAACGAAGTTATTTGCTTTCTCAGCTTCGTCAAAAGATTTCTGAATTGGAAATTGCCAAAAAAGAGCTTGAAAAGTATTCACACAATCTGGAAGAACTTGTTGCAGAACGCACACACGATTTGCAGCAATCAAATGCTAAGCTTGCAGGAATTGTAAACTATTGCGCTGACGGAATCGTAATCCTTAACGAAGACGGAATCATAGAGCAAGTTAATCCTGCCTGTGAAACACTTATCGGACTTGTTAATAATAAAATTGTATCAACTTCGGTTGATGATTTCTTATTCAGCAAAAAAACTTTTATTTCAAAAGAACTGCATAACTTAGAAGAAAACGAATTATTCTTAAGAGATTTTTATATCAAAAATCCTCTTAGCAATAATCTTGTACCTGTTGAAATAAGTTTTGCAAGAATCAATCCTGATGAAGATTTCAAACGCTTTGTCGGCGTAATCAGAGATGTTACCGAACAGAAAAAAGCTGACAGACTAAGAGATGATTTTATTGCAACATTGACTCATGATTTGAGAACACCTATTCTTGCTGCAATTCAGACTCTTAAGTTTTTCCTCGAAGGTGCTCTGGGCGAATTAGATGACAAACAAAAATTGCTTCTTGCAACTATGCAAAAAAGCAATGAAGACTTGTTGGGCTTAGTTAATGCGCTTTTAGAAGTTTATAAATACGACGCAGAAAAATTAATTCTTAATAAAACAGATTTCAATATCTATGAACTTACAAAACTCGTCTATGACGAATTAAAACCGCTTGCTGACAACAAAAACATTGATTTTTCTATTGAATGCACTGATACCGCAATAGAAATTCAGGCAGACAGAAGTGAGTTAAGACGGGTTATTTGCAACTTATGCGGAAATGCTATCAGCTACACTGCTGATAATGGCAAAGTTGTTATTACACTCAAAAACGAAGCCAATGATTTGATTTTTTCTGTTTCCGATAACGGATGCGGAATCCCGCAGGAAGATATTCCGAACATGTTCCAGAGATTCTCACAGGGAACAAGCAAAAAGCGTTCGGCAGGAACAGGCTTGGGCTTATATCTTTCAAGACAAATTATTGAATCACACGGCGGAAAAATCTGGCTAGAAAGTGTTATAAACAAAGGCAGTGAGTTCTCATTTATCCTGACAGATGCAGTAAGCAAAGCAGGAGTTTTAAAATGATAAATGTACTTTTAATTGAAGACCACGAATTATACAGAATGGGGCTTTCAATGCTTCTTGATAAAGCAGAAGGCATTAATCTTATTGCAGAAGCTTCCGACGGACTTGAGGGAGTTAGAAAAGCACGTGAACTTAATCCTAACGTAATTCTTATGGATATCGGATTACCTAGTATGGACGGAATTGAAGCTACCGTAAGAATTAAAGACTTTTTGCCGGAAACAAAAATTCTTATTTTTACATCTCGTGACAGTGAACATGATGTTTTTGAATCTTTTAAAGCAGGTGCTGACGGATACATAATGAAAGGCGCAAGCCCTGACCAAACACTTGCTGCAATTAAAGCTGTTTATGAAGGAGTGGGCTGGATTGACCCTGCAATTGCAAAAATGGTGTTTTCAAGTTTACAGCGCCCGTCTGCTGCTGTTATAACAGAAATTCCAAAGAAAGAAAGAAATACATACGGACTTACTGATAGAGAATTAGATGTTCTTGAGCTTATGGTTGAAGGTTTATCAAACCCTCAAATTGCCGAAAAACTTGTTATCACAAAAGCTACCACAAAAGCTCACGTTCACAGTATTTTGCAAAAACTATGCGCTGCAACCCGTACACAGGCTACCGTTATGGCTATGAAAGAAGGGCTGGTATAAATGTTTGAAGCTCTTGCAGGAAGTATTATGGCAATGAAAGTTCATTTCAGCCAAATGAATCTTCCTTTTGCAAAAAGAAAAGACAGGGTTGTTGCGGAAACAATTTATCAAAACAACGTAAATAAAGTTGAAGTAACAGAAAAATATGAAAAAAGCAAAATGCCTGAATCAGGCTATATGACTGTTGCAGAATACGAAGCAAAATCAAGAGCTAAATCAAAAAAAGAAATTATTGAGGATGTTAAAGAACCTGATATTCCAAAAGATTCTAACATGGTTTATGTTCCGCAAAAAACTTTTAAACTGGTTAAATACAATGACCCGATTGGAAGTCCTGAATTAACTTTGCCACGCAAACTGAATTTTGACAGACAAATAAACGCACAGGGAATTATCTCAGGTGACAAAACAATGCTAGTTTACCCTGCTGTTTATTATTATGCTCAAACGGACTGCACTTCCTGCGATTTATTTTTAATCAAACTTAATTCAAAATTAAATGATACCGACAAGGCAATGAAAGCTAATATTGTTCAAAGAGAAGAAGAACCGCTAATTTCAACTTCCAAGGATATTGAAACAAAATTCATATTCAGAACTCTTACACCAATAGATTTTTCAGCCGATAATAAAAAACTTGTTGTAAAAGAAAAAGTCGGACACCGCCATGACGGTATTTGGAAAACAGATTTGTGGGTTTATGATTTTGAAAAACGCGAAGCAAAAAAACTTCCGCAAATCAGAGAAGCAATTATTGATTACTGGGCAAATTCCGGTGGAGTAGATTTTGAAGAAAACCGCTGGGATATTTATCCGATGGGATTTGATGCTAATAATGACAACAGAGTTATTCTTTGTGCTTACGCTTATACAGGCGAAGTTCCGAAATTTTTAGGAACATGGAGTATTGATGTAGAAGGAGTAAATTCAAAACTCGAAGATTTAAGCGGTTCAAGTATTCCTGTTTCGGTAATCGGTTTCAGACTCGCGGAAGATTCGGTTAAAGATTCATCAGAAATCGAATTTGAAGCACGTCAGGCAAAAGAGCGTGAAAAAGCAGAAGAAAAGCAGGCTAAAGAAGCTGAGAAATTTGATAACCAACTAAAAGATTTGGAATACAAACGCAAAATTCATCAAATGGATATGGAAACTTTGCTTAAAATTCAGCAGCGTAAAAATGAGTTAAAGAACATATCAAAACCGCAAGACGGTTTAACAGGAGCACAGTAAAATAAAAAAACGCAATTTTTTACACCTAAATGTTTTTATATAATAGAAAGGTGATGTGTGAATGATTATTGCTTCCGGAAATTATTATGCTCCAAGCTCAAAAGAAGATGCAGAAAAAGGATTTTTAACCGCAACTGCTGCATCAGGTGCTATTATGGCGACATTACCGCTTTTTTCAAAACCATTTTTGCATCAGATGAAAAAAGAGCAGGTAAATAATCAACAATATAAAGATGCGTTTATAAAATCATTCCAAACATCAGGACTTGCAGAAGAAGGAGTAAAAATCCAACACCGAACATACACTTTGAACGATTTGGCAAAACTCGGAACGGGTCAGGAAAAAGAAATTATCCAGAAAGATATCAAAGAAGGTCTGAATGCCTGTTATGCCCCTGATTTAAAAGAGATTCATCTAAATTTGAATAAAGCTGCAATTTCAGGATTTCATGAAGCAGGACACGCGCTTAACCATCTTAACAGTAAATTTGGGAATTTTTTACAGAAGTTAAGAGCTCCCGGATACGCTGTTGCAGCTTTGATGGGAACTGTTGCACTGTTTTCTCGAAAAAAACCAAAAGAAAACGACAGCGGAATAGTTGATTTTGTACAGAATAATTGCGGTAAAATTGCATTTGCAGCACTACTTCCTACCGTAGCAGAAGAGGCAATGGCAAGCCATAAGGGAATCAAACTGGCACGTGCAGGCGGACTCGGAGAAGCTGCAATTAAAAATCTTAAGAAATTTTATGGAAAAGCTCTCTTGAGTTATGCGGGATATGCGATTGCAACAGGATTGTCTGTTGGAGTTGCAAATAAGATTATGCAGCATTACACAAGACCTAAAAAGGTTGAATCGTCTCTATAATTTTATTATCTTTATCAAGAATTTTTAGTTCGGATTTTTGTCCGTCTTTGTATTCGGGAAGATAAACATTTTTTACCTTGTAATCAGAAGAATAAAGGATCTCTTTTTTCTTAATTCCATCTTCGTATTCGCTCACAAGCATTGCCGAATCATCAGGAGTTTGAGAGTTATAGTATGTAAATCTCGTTAAATCTGTTCCGTCATAATTAAAAGAAACATTTTTTGTCATATTACCTTCATTATCATAGAAAATATGTTCTTCTCTAAGGTTTACATCATTTTCGACAGCTTCTTTTCTAAGCGAAATCACATTCCCGTCTTTGTCTGTTTTTTTATACTTAATCGGCTCTTCTTCAGAATAATTCCAAACTTCGGTATAAATAAGTTCTTTAGCATCATTATAATGCGTATGACTCAATGGCAAATCACCATCAAATTTCCATTTGTCATATTTAGAATCTTTTTCTTCAGACAGATTATTTAAAACAGTACCGTCATGCAACGAAATTTCTACAAAATTAAAATCATGTCTTTTAATAGCGTTTTCTTCCCCATCGGGAGTCAAGTCCACAACAAGAATAGCTTTCTCATTATTATGTTTAAGAAAATAAATTCCTCCGCAAGATTCGTCCAAAAGATTATTAATTGTTTTTCTTGCAGATTCCGACAACACCGATAAATCCGCGATTGCTGAAAACGGCAGATTTTTATCAAGGGAGTTATACAAATCTGCCTTTTTAACAGGCGGTACATACTTTGCAGGCTGTGAAACAGATTGTTTTACCTGCACTTTTGGAACTGTTTTTTCTTCCACAGCAGATTCTGTTTGCTCAACCTCATCTTTTTCAGATAACAAAAAACAGCCCAAGGCTGCGGCAAATAAAATACCTAAAGAAACTCCGAGAGCTATTTTTTTATTAATCATATAAACCGCCTTACATTACCCCACTATTATATGTTTTTTTGCTACTTTTATCAATCTTTTTTTATGCTAGAATAATTTCATGGCTATCATTAATGATTTGAAGGGTAAAATTATTGTTTCATCTCAAGCAATGCCTGATGAGCCGTTTTATGACGAAACCTGCATGAAAGCAATGATGCAGTCTGTTGTTAACGGAGGTGCGGGCGGACTTCGTGTTGCAGGAGCAAGGGATGTTAGAAACGCAAAAAAATTCGGACTTCCTGTAATCGGTTTAACAAAACCCGACAAACTTCCTGAAAACTGGAGAAGCGTGGTTTATATCACACCAACGCTTAAAGAAGTAAGAGAGCTGATTGAAGCTGATGCTGATATAATAGCGTTCGACGGAACAACAAGACCACGTCCAAATTGCACTTTAGAAGATATTATTAAAGAAATAAAATCAGCAGGCAAACTCTCAATGGCTGATATTTCAACTCTTGAAGAGGGGATAAATGCAGAAAAATTGGGAGTTGATATTATTTCAACAACCCTTGCAGGTTATACCGATGAATCAGGTATTGCAGGCGAAACACCTGATTTTGAATTACTGGAAAAACTTGTTAAAACAGTTAACAAACCCGTAATCTTAGAAGGCAGAATCTGGACAAGAGAAGATGTTCAAAAAGGTTTTGAACTCGGTGCACATTGTGTTGTAATCGGCTCAGCCATCACAAGACCGCAATTAATTGTAAAAAGATTTTTGGGAGCATAAAATGAAAAAAGCATTAGCATTTGATATTGGCGGAACAAAAATATATTCGACTATAATTGATGAAAATGGTGAAATAATCAGCGAAATCGATAAATTTTCCACACCTAAATCTTTAGAAGAAATTAAAAGTGTGCTTCGTTCTCAAATAGAAAAATACGAAAACGAAGTTGATGTTATTGCAATTGCAACAGCAGGAGCAGTAAATAACGCTAATACAGGCGTAATCGGTTCAACAGGAAATCTTCCCAACGGTTACAACACAATTGATTTTCAATCGCTAAGCAGCAAACGCGTATTTTTAGAAAACGACGCAAACTCAGCAGCCTGGGCAGAATACAAAATCGGAGCTTCAAAAGGAACATCCGTTTCTGTATTGTTAACCTTAGGAACAGGTGTGGGCGGCGGTATTATTATTAACGACAACCTGCTTAAAGGAAAATCAGGTGCAGCAGGCGAAATGCACTTCAAAATGTATCCTGATAAACGACGCAAATGCACCTGCGGAGGATGGGATTGTTTTGAAATCTACGCATCAGGAACTGCTCTTAAAATAGACGCAGAAGAAATGCTTAATGATAAGAATGTAACTACCTATGATGTTGTCGAAGGTGTTAAAAACGGTGATACCAAAATGATTGAAGTCTTAAACCGTTGGCAAAATGATATTATAACAGGCATTAAAGGACTTGCTGATATATTTGACCCTGATTGTGTAGTACTTTCAGGCTCAATGGCACAATTTACCGATGTCAAAAAAATCGAAGAAGAAGTTAATTCGGATATCGTTACACCGCCGACATCAATCAGATTGGCGACAGCAGGTAATTATGCAGGAATGATTGGTGTTGCTCTTCTTGCGATGGAAAGAGGCTGTTAGATGGGAAAAGCTAAACGCAGAAGCCTAAAACAAGGTATTAATGACCGTTTCCAATATATGACAAGAGAATCAGCTCTTGATTTTGTTATTAAAAATATTGATAACAAAAAGGAAGTGATTGATACAGTTACACTATTTAATTTTTCAGCAGAAGAAATGCTTGAAGCTGGTGCTGAATACGAAGATGTGCTTGCTTTTGGCGGACTTATAAGTTAGAACGTAACTCTTCCGCTAACCCCTACAAAAGGATTCCGAACCGAACCATAAAGAGAAACCGCTGCATTATCCCGTTTGTATTTGACATAAACATTAGTATCTTCTTTAAATACTGAAACACCAGCTCCAACGCTTTGATTATAATTCAAATGCTTAGTGTAACTTGTCATTGCACCGGGATTATAATTATTCAAATAAATACTTGTTGAAGCTCCATTTTCAACATCAGAATAATTAAGCGAAACCCTTCCCTCATGCTGTGCAGGTTTATATTGAACCGCACTGTCAAATTGAACCCCGCCATATTGCTTAGATACATTCAAACCAACATTTCCGATAAAATCCACATTTGCACTGACACTAAGCTCAGGGTTCAGTTCTTTTGTAACACTGACATTTCCGAGATTCACATCATAGCGAACATCATCGAAAAAATCTTCAACTTTATTAATCGTTGTATTTATAAAATCATATCTTGTATAAGTTTTATTATGCTCCTCATGTACTAATGAACCACAACAAGCGTCCATCTGTTCTAACGCCTTTTCTACAGAACTTTTCGGAGGTTTATAAAAAGCTCTGTCAACAAGAGTTATTGCAGTATTAAAGCCGTTTCCTTCTTTAGTAACATAAGGCGCTTCCTGCACCAAACGCTCACCCTCAGTTGGATTGGTTTTGTTATCCTTTATTATATTGGCAAAGATTTTAAATTTTTCGTTATCTCTATCGGGCATTGTGTTTCTCTATCACTAAAATCTAATTACTGCACTTACTCCAAAATATTCATTTTTATTAAATGAACTATGAGCTATTACTCCAACATTATTTTTTTTGTATCCAACACTTGCTCGCTCGTTAGATATAGTTGCTCTGATTGATTCATTCTCATTAAATGTATGAGAGTATTGAACCTGCGCCCCTGAGCAGACATCATTTGCAAACAAACTTCCTGAAATTTTATCTTTTCCACGCTCATAGCCGATTTCCATTTCAACTCCGCGCAAATAAGGGTTAACTTTCAATTCTCCGTAAACATTACTGTGGCCTTTCTCCAACAATGATGTCAGGTTCAAACCAACAGTACCATATTCATTAGCATTGATAGTAGTATCTACCGTAGATGAAAGATCCAGGTCATGTACAGGTTTTGTATCATCAAAGTGCTCATCAATAGCAATATATGTTTGTTCAGTCCGTCTTGCTGTATTATTTAAACGCTCTTGCTGTGAAACCATAGTAAATCCTAATCCTTCATTACGATTTACTGTCACTGCATCAATGTTATCTAATCGTTCCGGTTTGTGAAAATTTGGCATAAAATAAAGCTCCTTGTATATATAAAGTATATACAAGGAGAAAAATTGACTTATTTTTAAGAATTATTAAGAAATTTTTATTCTTTTTTATCCTTATCATTAGTATGTTTTTCAAAAGCATCAGAAATCATCTTACCCTGCATAGCTCCGCCAAAGGTAAACGAAATACCGACAATCGGCCATGTTTTTATTTTATGCCAATCCACGGGACAAGTTGCCATCATAGCACCTGTCATCAATAAACCCGTTACCCCGCCGATTACGGCTCCTGCCTTACCACGGGTTTTTGCTTCAAAATTTGGATTGTTATAATTGATTGATGAAACTCGCATTATTATCTCCTTTTATAATAATAAAACACATAAAAATATTTTTTGCATTAAAAAAGGTACGCATAAAAGCGTACCTTTTTCGGAATTTTACAACCCCTATTTGCCTTCAACTACTGCTTGAGCTGCAGCAAGTTTTGCTTGAGGGATTCTGAATGGTGAACAAGAAGTGTAGTTCAAACCGATTCTGTGACAGAATTTAACTGAATCAGGGTCACCGCCGTGTTCGCCGCAAACACCGCCTACAAGGTTAGGGTTAACTTTGTGTCCTAATGTCATAGACATTTCAACCAATTTAC
>JAMPIM010000058.1 GCA_023662705.1 Candidatus Gastranaerophilales bacterium
ACAAGGTTAGGGTTAACTTTGTGTCCTAATGTCATAGACATTTCAACCAATTTACCAACACCTTTTTGGTCTAATGTTTCAAACGGGTTAGAAGGAAGGATTTTCTGTTCAACATATCTGTTCAAGAATTTACCTTCTGCGTCGTCACGAGAGTAACCGAATGTCATCTGAGTCAAGTCGTTAGTACCGAATGAGAAGAATTCTGCGTATTCAGCAACTTCATCAGCTGTAAGTGCTGCACGAGGAATTTCAATCATAGTACCGAATTTGTACTCAACCTTGATTCCTTTTTCGTTCATAACGTCTTCTGCAACTCTTTCAAGGATTTCTTTAGCAACCTTAAGTTCGTTAACGTGACCGATTAGAGGAATCATAACCCAAGGTTTAACATCAATACCTTCTTTTTTAACATCACAAGCAGCTTCAAAGATTGCTCTTACTTGCATTTCGTTAATTTCAGGATAAGTTAAACCTAAACGGCATCCTCTAAGACCCATCATAGGGTTTGATTCAGATAAGCTTTCAACGATGTGAAGCATTTCTTCTTTTTCTTTTGCATCTTTATTAAGAGCTTTTAGGGTAGCAACTTCTTTAATCAATTCTTCTTTTGAAGGTAAGAATTCATGAAGAGGCGGGTCTAAAAGTCTAACTGTCATTGGTTTATCACCAATAGCTTTGAACATTGCATAGAAGTCTGAATACTGCATAGGAAGAAGTTTATCAAGAGCTTCTTTTCTAGCTTCAACAGTACCTGCAATAATCATTTTTTGTACCCAAGGAAGTCTGTCAGGGTCCATGAACATGTGTTCTGTTCTGCAAAGACCAACACCTTCAGCACCGAATTTCAAAGCGTTTTCGATATCTTTTGGAGTATCAGCGTTAGCTTCTACTTTTAGTTGTTTAATTTCATCAACCCAAGAGAAGAACTTGTTCCAGTTTTCATCGATTTGAGCTTCAACCAACTTAACAGCGCCTTCCATAACGATACCTTTACCGCCATCAAGAGAGATAATATCGTCTTTGTGGTAAACTTTACCGTCAAAACCTGTTAATGTTTCGTTTGCAAGGTCGATTTTCATATCTTCACAACCTGAAACGCAAGGTTTACCCATACCTTTAGCAACAACTGCTGCGTGAGAAGTTGCGCCGCCGCGAAGAGTAAGAACACCTTGAGAAACAGCCATACCGTGAATATCGTCAGGACAAGTTTCTACACGAACAAGGATAACTTTTTCGCCAGCTTCACCGCGTTTTGCAGCTTCTTCTGTATCGAATACGATTTTACCAACAGCTGCACCAGGAGAAGCGTTAACACCTTGAGCAATTTTATGAGCTTCTGCAAGTGCTTTTGAATCAAAGCAAGGAAGCAGGATTTGGTTAACTGAATAAGGGTCAACCAATTGGATTGCTCTTTCTTTAGTAATAATACCTTCTTCACACATTTCAACAGCGATTCTTACAGCAGCAGCTGCAGTTCTCTTACCGTTACGTGTTTGAAGGATATATAATTTACCTTTTTCAATAGTGAATTCCATATCTTGAACATCTTTGTAACCAAGTTCAAGTTTTTTCGCGATATCAACGTATTGTCTGTATAAGTCAGGCATTTCTGTTTCCAATTCAGCAATAGGTTTTGGAGTTCTGATACCTGCAACAACGTCTTCACCTTGAGCGTTTGTTAAGTATTCACCATAGAATTTGTTTTCGCCTGTAGCAGGGTTACGAGTGAATGAAACACCTGTCGCACAATCGTCGCCCATGTTACCGAATACCATTGATTGAACATTAACCGCTGTACCGAAGTTGTGGTCGATTTTGTTCATATTTCTGTATGCAACTGCACGAGGAATGTTCCAAGAACGGAATACAGCTTCAATAGCTTCTTGTAATTGAACATAAGGATCTTGCGGGAATTCTTTGCCTGTAACTTCTTTAATAATATTTTTGTAAACAGGAATCAAAGATTTCAAACCTTCTGCTGAAATTTCAGTATCTTGTTTAACGCCTTCGCGTTCTTTAACTTTTTCTAATTCAGATTCGAAATATTTTTGTCTGTCCATTTCCCAAGCAACAGAACCGAACATAGTTAAGAATCTTCTGTATGAGTCATAGCAGAAACGAGGATTGTTAGTCAATTTAATCATCGCTTCAACAGTTTGGTCATTCAAACCTAAGTTCAAGATAGTTTCCATCATACCAGGCATAGAAACTCTAGCACCTGAACGTACAGAAACTAAAAGAGGATTCTCAGCATCGCCGAATTTTTGTCCTTTTTGTTCTTCAACATCTTTTAATGCTGCCTTAACTTCATCCATCAAGCCTTCAGGCATTTTATTACCGTTATTGATATAATCCATACATGTTTCGGTTGTGATAGTCAGCCCCGGAGGTACTGGTAAACCTAAGTTGGTCATTTCTGCAAGGTTTGCACCTTTACCGCCTAAAAGGTTACGCATATCAGCGTTTCCTTCACGGAACAGCCATACTCTCTTTTGAGTCATTGGTTTCTCCTTTTCTTAATTTACTATACCAGAATATATAATTCCTATGAGGAAATTCTATCATGAACATGTTTTATAGTAAAATCCTTCTTGATATTTTCTGGAAAAAATAGTACAATAGACTGGTTATAAGTATATATTGAGAGGTTTTTATGAAATTGTACATGCAGGTACTTATTGCTCTTGGCTTAGGTCTAAAGAGAAACTGGCACATCTTTTTAGGACTTGTCCTCGGGGTTGTCGCAGGGATTTTTCTACATCAATATCCTAATCCTGTTGTAATGACAGCTTTCACATTTATCGGACAACTGTTTATCAGACTTATTCAGATGGTTGTTATTCCATTGGTAATTTCAGCTATCGTTATCGGTATAACAAGTATCGGAGACAGCAAACAACTCGGAAAACTCGGTTCAAAAATGGTTTTCTATTACGCAATCATAACCGTTGTGGCTGTTATTATCGGTGCGGTTCTTGCTTTAGTATTTAAACCGGGTTTAGGCGCAGCAGCTTATATCAATTCTGATGTTGCTACAGGAATCCAAGCTCAGGTTGCAACTACAATTGAAGCTCAAAAAGGCAACTTACTAAATATCATCTTAGGATTCATACCTAAAAACCCTCTTGCATCAATCGCATCAGGTGATATGGTTCCTATTATTGTATTTGCCGTAATCTTCTCTGTTGCTCTTGCTAGAGTTGGCGAAATCAACAGACCGTTCGTAAGTTTCTTTGAATCAGTTTTCGCTGCTACAATGAAAATCACCGACTGGATTATGTGCTTCGCAGCACCAGGTGTATTTGCACTAACAGCTGTTGCAGTTTCAGCATTCGGTATTGATATTTTTATGAGTATTTCAAAATACCTCGGAGTACTTGCTCTCGGCTTTGGTATCCAAATGTTTGTTGTATATCCGGTATTTCTTAAAATCTTCTCAAAAGTTCCTGTATGGATGTTATACGCAGCAATTGCAGAAGCTATGATGGTAGCTTTCGGTACTGCAAGCTCATCAGCGACTTTACCGCTAACAATCGCTTGCTGCGAAAAACGCGGTATCTCACATAAAGTTACAAGCTTTGTAATCCCTCTAGGTGCTACACTAAATATGGACGGAACAGCTTTACTACAAGTTGTTGCAGTTATTTTCTTAGCTCAAGCTTACGGCGTTGCGTTAACTCCGTTCATTATTGTTCAAATCGCCTTCTTAGCAATTGTTGCTTCAAGTACAAGTGCAGGAATCCCTGGTGCAGGTTTGATTACAATCGCTCTTGTTCTTAACGGTATGGGATTAAGTCCTGAACAACTCGTAGCAGGTTTTGCGTTCTTATTCACAATCGAAAGAATTACGGATATGATGCGAACCCTTGTTAACGTAACATCCGACGCAGTCGTTGCAGCTGCTATCGCTGATAACGAAAACGAAATAAATTACGATTTACTCAATAATCCTGATGATTATAACGAAGTAATTAATTAGAAAAAAGGCGGGTTCGAAGAACCCGCCTTTTTTATTAATCCATAATCTCAGTTTCTATATCTTTAATTCCGAGGAAATCTTCCAAATCATATTCGTGTGTATCTTTTACCTTTTCAAACTTAGCATCAGAATTCTTTGCTCTTATTTCACGCTGCGCTGCATTAAAATCTTCGTACAGCAAAACTCCGTCATCAGCTTTGTCAGAAAATTTATCACCAACACCCATCAACCCTGTTTTTTCTCTATCCTTCAAAGAATCTTTAAGCTCAGTAAGCAAACCATAGCTCAAGCTATCTTCTGTCAATTTATCTTTTTGTGTCGGAATAAGTTTTTCCAAATAACTTGCAGGATAATAGTAATCACTTGTTTCTGCAATACCTGTAATTACTTCTCCATCTTTTACCGCCATAAGATAAGTCATGTCATCAAACTGCATACAATCTTTTTGCGATTTCCCTGACAAGCGTGAAAGAAAAGAACTAAAAAATTCTTTAAATCTGTTTGTGGATCTACCTGCAACAGCTCTGTCACTTCCTTGAAGAGTAGCATTGCATCTTGCCATAAACTTTTTATCTTCTTTACCCAGAGCGAAAACATCAATTACTTCATCCGCTCCGCCCTGAACAGCTTTACGCACATTAAGAATTCTTCTTGCTTCAAAGCTTACATTACTATTATTTTGAATATTCATACACACAACCTTTCTTTGCTTGTGTACATGAAAACCCGAAAAAATATTTTTTGCTATTATTTAAGATTTTTTACAGCAGCCGTAATCAAGCCTCTGAACAATGGATGAGGTCTGTTTGGTCTTGATTTGAACTCAGGGTGGAACTGACAAGCCACAAACCAATCCAAATGAGGAAGCTCAACAATCTCAGACAGCATTCCATCAGGAGACATGCCAGAGAATACCAAACCTGCTTTCTTAAGCTGTTCAATGTATTCGGTATTAACTTCGTATCTATGTCTGTGACGTTCCGAAATCTTAGTCGCGCCGTAAACTTCGTATGCTCTTGTTCCTTTTTTAACATTGCAATCATAAGCCCCGAGTCTCATTGTTCCGCCGTAACCTTTGACATTCTTTTGTTCAAGCATTAAGTCAACAACAGGATGCGGTGAATTTTCATCAAATTCGGTTGAATTAGCACCTTTTAAACCTGCAACATTCCTTGCATACTCAGTTACAGCACACTGCATACCAAGACAAATTCCTAAGAACGGAAGATTATTTTCACGAGCATATTTAATTACATTAAGTTTACCTTCAACCCCTCTAATACCAAATCCGCCTGGGATAATTACACCGTGAACATCTGCTAAAAGCTCTTTGCATTTTGCCCCGTCCACACAATCTTCTGAGTTAATCCATTTGATTTCGGTTTTAGCGTTATGTTCATAACCCGCGTGTTTAATAGATTCCACAACAGAAATATACGCATCTGAAAGCTTTGTATATTTTCCTGCAATTGCAATTTTAATTGTTTTATCAGGATGATTAATTCTTTCTACAAGATTTCTCCAGCCATCCAAATCAGCTTTTTTATCAGGTGTTTGAAGAAGTTTAAGCACAACTTCAGCAAATTTTTGATCTTCCAATGCAAGCGGTACTTCATAAATACTCTTCATATCACGGCATTCGATAACCGCTTCCTTTGCAACAGAACAGAATAGAGCAAGTTTATCTTTTTCTGTCTTTGGAATAGGTTTTGAGGTTCTACAAACAAGAATTTCAGGCTGTAACCCATAGCTTCTCAATAAATTCACACTGTGCTGCGAAGGTTTTGTCTTCAATTCACCTGATGTCGGAAGATAAGGAAGCAAAGTACAATGAATATTAATTGCGTTCCCGATTCCTGCTTCGGTTTTGAATTGGCGAATTGATTCAATAAACGGCAAAGACTCAATATCACCGATTGTTCCGCCGATTTCTATTATCTGAAAATCAGGTTTAAAATGTTTTTGAGCTTTAACAAGACGTGATTTAATCTCATTAGTAATATGAGGAATTACCTGAACAGTAGCTCCAAGATAATCACCTTTACGCTCTTTATTAATAACTGTTTGATAAACACTTCCCGAAGTTACATTGCTTAACTGCGAGAAATTAGTATCGATAAATCTTTCATAATGACCCAAATCCAAATCTGTCTCAGCACCGTCATCGGTTACAAAAACTTCGCCGTGCTGGAATGGACTCATAGTCCCCGGGTCAACATTAATATACGGGTCAAATTTCTGAATAGCAACAGAAAAGCCGCGTGCTCTTAAAAGCCTGCCGAGTGATGCACCAATAATTCCCTTCCCTAATGAACTAACAACACCACCTGTTATAAATATATACTTTGTCATAGTCAGACTCCTTCTACAAATTAAAAAAGAGGGCAAAAAGCCCTCTTTAAATTCTTAATTAATTTTTGGAACTCTAAAGAATCCGTCCTCTTCATACGGAGCATTCTTCATCAGTTCTTCTTTTGTTTGTTCGTAGTAAACTTCATCTTCTCTCATAACGTTTACAAAATCAATCGCGTGAGCCATCGGTTCAACATTTGATGTATCAACCTCGTTCATTGCATCAACGTGTTTAAGAACATCACCTAATTGTTTAGTAAACTTCTCTTTTTCTTCTTCTGTTAATTCAAGACGAGCAAGCTTTGCTACGTGTTCAACATCTTTTATTGTAATCATAATTCCTTATCTCCAATATTTCATGATTTTAGCATAAATTGTTTTTTTGTAAAACCACTTTTTTCAATGTGTTAAATTCACCTTCATCAATATGTACTGTTAAATAATTACGCGTTACACCCTTATATCTACCATCTTTACCAAGCCGTTTTTCAATCAGAACTTCTTCTTCATGTCCGATATTTGATTGAACAAACTGTTCAAATTTTTCTGCCGAGATTTTCTTAATGATAGATGCTCGTTCTTCTTTTACCCCGTCAGGCAAATGTCCGTCAAGTTTTTCGGCAATAGTTCCTTTGCGGATTGAATACGGGAATGTATGAATCTGTGTTAAATTTGATTTTCTAAGATTCTCAACCGTTGTTTCAAAATCTTCATCAGTTTCACCGCAAAATCCTGCGATAATATCACTTCCAAGAAACGGTTTTTCAAAACGTGAAACAATATCTTCCATCTGTTCTAAATAATATTCAACCGTATAATGACGATTCATACGTTTCAAAGTTCTGTTGCAAGCCGATTGCAAAGATAAATGAAAATGCGGACAGAATTTTTCACTATCCTGAAGAAAATCAAGCATTTCAGGAGTAATTTCCAACGGATTCAATGAGCCCAAACGATAACGCGGGATAGATGTTTTAGCTTCAACTTCTTTTAACAAATCAAGAAGTTCCAGACCTAAATCCTTGCCCCACAAACCAATATGAATCCCTGTAAAAACAACCTCTTTATAACCCTGTTCGGCATAACGGTTAATTTCATTAATAATAAATTCACTGTCTGCACTTCTTGATTTACCGCGCCCGTAAGGAATAATACAATATGAACATCTGTTATCGCATCCATCCTGAATCTTAAGACTGATACGAGTTTTTGTAGTGTCATTTAAAATAACCTTACAAAAATCTGTTTTACCCATCAAATCTCTAACAACAAAATTTTCTTCATCCTGCAAATATTTTGCAATTTCAAACTTATCCTCATTACCGTAAATATAATCAATAAACGGTTCTTCCAAAAGTTTTTCTTTCTCAATCTGCGCAATACAGCCTGTCAAAACAGTTTTAAGTCCCAATCCATGTGCATGCCGGAGCAAATACATCGCTTCATTATCACTTTTATGAGTAACAGAACAAGAATTAAGAATATAAATATCAGCTTCTTCAAGCTTCTTTACTTCGACAAACCCCGCATCAACCAGTTTTTGCACAACAATCTGTCCCTCAAACTGGTTTGATTTACATCCCATTGATTTTAATAAAAACTTTTTCATCATATTTTAATCAAATACCACGTTACAAGAGTCAAATACACAGCCAAGCCGACAACGTCAATTGTTGTTGCAATTACAGGGCCTGACGCAACAGCAGGGTCTATTTTCAATTTTTTAAGTATCAACGGTGTACAAGTACCAATCATAGTTGCAATCGTCATATTAAGTGACATTGCAATACCTACAATTAAGCCTAATTCCAAATTATGCTGCCATCCCCAAGTTACAAGGGTTACAACAAGACCAAATATAAACCCGATGCTCAAACCGGTAACCGTTTCGCGCATAATATGGTGCCAGCCGTCCTGTAAAGAAACCTGACCCGTTGACATACCGCGAACCATAAGCGTAATACTTTGAGTCCCGATGTTTCCGCCCAAACCTGCAAGAAGCGGCATAAACGCTGCAATTACAGGAAGCGCCGTAAACGTATGGTCATATTTGTTAGTAATTGATACTGCAAAGAATTCCCCGATTAAAGTAATAAAAAGCCAAGGAACACGAGCTTTAATCGCATGAGCCAAACTACCTGTTAAAAGGTCATCGTCATCATCGCCCAAATCCGTAACAATACCTGAAGATGTGAAGATTTCATCTGTTGTTTCTTCTTCAACAATATCCTGAACATCATCCCAGGTTACAATCCCTTTAAGGTGGTTATACATATCCACAACAGGCAAAGCATTGAACTGATATTTCATAAAAATATCAGCAATATGACCTTGATAATCATCAACCTGAACCTTAACAATATCACGAGACATAATTTCCGCAATAGATAAATCAACAGGCGAAGTCAAAAGAGTTCTCAATGAAACAACACCTAAAAGATGGTTATGTTTATCAACAGCATAAACATAATAAAGCTCCATATTCTCTTTT
>JAMPIM010000059.1 GCA_023662705.1 Candidatus Gastranaerophilales bacterium
GACATTATTTATTTAGTCCTGCGCTTTTTAGTACCATTTCAACAAGATTGTCATAACTGATTCCGCCTGCTGCTGCTTGAGCAGGTAAATCACTTGTATCCGTCATACCCGGGTTAGTATTAACTTCCAGAATGTAAGGAATATCGCCTACAATATGGAAATCAACTCTTGAAACTCCTGAACATCCGCAGACTTCAAAAGCCTTAACCGCATATTCTTTAACCTGTGCTGTCATTTCAGGAGACAATTCAGCAGGAAGAATAAATTCAGTCATTCCTTTTGTATATTTAGCTTCGTAATCATACCATTCATTTTTTGGTCTGAGTTCAAGAATTTCTGTCGCAAAAGCTTTTCCGTCTTTTTCCAAAACACCTACTGTAGCAGCAATACCAACAAGATATTCTTCAATCAAAACCTGTGCATTATATTTACGCGCAACAGCAACTGCTTCGACAAGTTCAGCTTCATTATTAACTTTATTCATCCCGAAGCTTGAGCCTTCAGAAACAGGTTTAATCATTAGAGGATAATTAAGCTCTTTAACCTTTTCAACAGGGTCTTCGCCTTCAAGAAGGTAAACTGATTTGATTAAAGGAAGTCCTGCTGTTGCCATAACTTTTTTTGTATATTCTTTATTCATACAAATCGCACTAGCCATAACGCCGCAGCCTGTATAAGGTATTTTAAGGATTTCCAGAACTCCCTGAATACAACCGTCTTCACCAAATTTTCCGTGGAGTGTATTATATGCAAACTCGAAGCCTTTTAAATCATTCATAACATTTTCAGAAACATCCACGATTTCAGCATTCTTATAACCCAGTCTCTGTAAAGCTGCAAGGCAATTTTTACCCGAACGCAAAGATATTTCACGCTCTGATGACATTCCGCCGCATAAAACTGCTATTTTTGATTCTTTGGATATAGTATATTGCATAGTTCTTCCTCTTTTTCCGTTTTATCCCCGATAAAAATTACCTCAGGTCTTAATTCTATTGTATATATATCCCGAACAGTTGTAAACATCTTTACCATAAGCTCTAAAACATCCTCTGAGCTTGCATTACCTTTGTTTACAATAAAGTTTGCGTGTGTATCCCAAACTTTAACATTCGGCATATTAAACTCTTTTACCCCTGCTTTATCCAATAGTCTCCCTGCCGAATCATTCGGCGGATTCTTGAAGACACTTCCTGCATTCGGAGTTGCAAGAGTCGGTTGAATTCCTTTTCTGGATTCTAAATTCCTCTGCATAAGAGCTTTAATATCTTCCTGTGGAGCTCTTTTTAATTCAAACTCCGCACCCAGCAAGATATATTTACCTCCTTGGAGAATTGATTTTCTGTATTCAAAACCCATTTCGGATTTTTCTTTATAAACAACTTCTTTTTTCTCTTTATCAAAAACGCAGCAGCGGATTAGGTTATCTGATATGCACTGTCCATGACAGCTTGCGTTCATAAACACTTCCCCGCCGATTGTTCCCGGAAAACCTATCATAAACTCAAATCCGCTCAAGCCGTTTTCTGAAACTTTTTGAGAAAGCAACGGGCCTTTAACACCGCAGGAAGCTGCGACAAAAGTACCGTTTATAAAATATTCTTTCATTTGCGTTGTTAAAATTAAATTTCCGCTAAAACCGTTAGAAGAAAACAACACATTTGAACAATTCCCCAAAACAATATAATCATCCAATTCTGTCAAAAGCTGAACAAACTCGGACTGAGTTTGGGGTAAATATACACGTTTCACCCTGCCACCTATTTTAAAGGTGGTAAGGTTTTTTATTTCAAAATTTTCTCTACATTCAATTTGCAAGATATTTCCCCAATTTTGTTATTGTGCCGGCACCCAATCCGATTACTATATCGCTTGTTTTCAAAGTTGGTTTTAGTTTTTTAGCAACCTCTTCTATTGAACCGCCAATATATTCTGCATTAATTTCAGAAGCAAATTGTTCTCCATTTACACCTTCAATCGGGTCTTCTGAAGCAGCATAAACATCGGTAACAATAAGTCTGCCTGCATTGTCAAACGAAGCTTTGAAATCATCCCACAAGCTTTGAAGTCTTGTATAACGATGGGGCTGGAAAACTGCTACAATATTTTCTTTACCGAATTTTAAAGAAGCGGCTTCCAATGTAGCCTTGATTTCAGTCGGATGATGCGCATAATCATCATAAATATTTTCTGCAACTTTTTCAAAACGTCTTCCCATGCCTGTAAACGGTGCAAATGAATCTTTTATGCATTCAAGCACCACTCCTGATTCATTCAAAGCTGCACAAACAGCTAATGTATTATAAACATTATGAATACCTGCTACAGTGATAAACATATCAGTCAGAAACTCACCTTTATGATAAATTTCAAACGTAGTACCTTCTTTCGAATACTCAATGTTTTTAGCTGTATAATCAGCATCATTTAATCCAAAAGTAATAAATTCACCGCTTAGAAGCTTGATGCCTTCATTATCATTATTAACAATAATTTTTTTGGATTGTGAAATGGCTCTGTCAAAAGTTTTAACCAAATCAGACATTCCGTTTTTGTAAAAATCAAGGTGGTCTTCTTCCAAATTATTGACAACCAGAATGTCGGGATTATACTTAACAATTGTTCCGTCGCTTTCATCAAGCTCTGCTACAAAATGTTCCCCGCTTTTGTGTTGTGCATTTGTATGCAGTTCAGGAACAATTCCTCCATCCACAAAAGAAGGTTCAAGTCCTGCTTTATCCAATACAAAAGAAGCCATACCGCTTGTAGTAGTTTTGCCGTGAGTACCGGAAAAACCTATAAAACATTTTCCTCTATCCTGTGCTGATTTTGCAATCTCGGCAAGCAAATCAGAACGATGATAAATCTTCATACCAAGATTTTTCGCTTTTATAAGCTCAGGATTATTTTCTTTAATAGCAGTACTGACAACTACAACATCCGTGTCATCAGGCAAATTAGCCTCATTATGACCAATATTTACCCCTGCTCCCAATTCCTTAAGCGCATCTATATATTTGCTATCCGCAATGTCAGAACCTGTAACAGTATGTCCGTCCTGAAGGAGATACTTTGCAAGCCCGCTCATTCCTATTCCGCCAATTGCGATAAAATGATATTTTCCCAATTTATTTACCTCGTAAAATCTTGTATTTATTATAACATAAAGTTTAAATTGAGATATTTTAATATTTTGTTACAAAAGAAGCAATTATGTACGTGTTCTTGTTTTAATATAATTGTGTAGTAGAAATTTTTGAGGTGTGTATGACCACAGTACAAAATGTAGGCCCTAATGTACAGCAACCAAATCCGTATCAGCAGCAGCCGATGATGCAGCAACAGTATTATCCTGAAGTTTTAAATGTACAGGAATTTCCTGATCATTATGTTTATACAATAAAAGACGAAGCATCAAGCGGTAAAAAATGGGGAGTCGGTCTCGGCTCATTTTTCCTAACAGGCTTAGGACAAGCAATCAACGGACAATGGGGAAAAGCAGCTGCATTCTTCGGCGGCGCTGTTGCAGCAGGCTTTGTGTCTAAAAGTAATCCTGTCTTAGGAGGGCTTGCAGCACTTGGAATTACAATTTGGTCAACCGTTGATGCAGTTAAAAACGCATTCAGCAAAACAAAACAAATTGTCCCTAAAGAACAAAATATAAATATGCAAGGATAGTCTTATGACAATGTCTTACCCCGCTTATCAACCAAATATGTATCCCCCGCCACTTCCTTATATCAAGCAAAAGAAGGAGCCGAGTGCAGTAGGAGCTTCTATTGGTGCGCTTGTAACAGCAAGTATTGCTAAAGGAATCGGCTCACCTATCATTATGGGTGGAGTGCTTCCTGCAATGAAGAAAAACGGGCAAATGCCGCAGCAAGATATTGATACAATTCATAATGCCGCAGCCCAAACTTTGGAAGAAACAGGGCTTAAGAAAAAAGGGGTAAGAATTCGTTATTTAGATAAAATAAAAGAAAATATAACAGATTCAAAAAAAGAAAAACCTTTCCTCAAAACCATTCTTGATGCAATGTATATAGACCAAGTTCGAGAGGGAAATAACGCATTTTTTGCACCAACTGATGTTGCATTCAAAGATAACGGAGTAAGAAAAGTTTATATCAAAAAGAACTCAATTATAATGCCTAAAAAAGATATTTCAGGCGCAGTTTTCCATGAAATGGGACATGCAATGAACTACCATTTTAGTACTATCGGAAAAGCATTACAAAAACTTCGTCCTCTTGCTATGCTCGGTCCTACAGTCATCGGACTATATGGAGCTTGCAGCAGAAAAAGCAAACCTACTGACGGACAAGAATTAAGCAGCAAACAAAAGACTAACAACTTTATCCGAGATAATGCAGGTCTGCTTGCTTTTGCCACAACAACACCTATGCTTATAGAAGAAGGCATGGCAACCGTAAAAGGTCAAAAATTTGCAGATAAATTCCTTTCAAAAGAATTAGCAGCTAAAGTTTCTAAAGGTAACAAAATAGCATATTGTTCTTATGCTTTAAGTGCACTTTGCGGAGCGCTAAGTGCTTTTGCAGCAGTAAAAACAAAAGATTCTATTCTTGGAAATTAACTTTTTCTTTCAAATCCTGAATCTCGTATTTCAAACGATTTAACTCACATTTCACAGGATCAGGTATTCTATTATGCATTAAAACCCCGTCAGGAGTAATAAAATGTTGATGAACAATCCGCCCAGGGATACCAACAACAGTACAGTTTTCAGGTACGTCATCCACAATCACCGAACCGGCTCCGACTCTTACATTATCGCCGATAGTAATATTTCCTAAGACTTTAGCTCCTGCACCTATAATAACATTATTCCCGACAGTAGGATGTCGTTTCCCCTGCTCCTTCCCTGTACCGCCTAAAGTTACCTGCTGATAGATTAAAACATCATCTCCAATAACAGCGGTTTCACCAATAACAACCCCTTCTCCATGGTCAATAAAGAATCTGTTTCCGATTCTTGCTTTCGGGTGAATTTCAATTCCCGTAAAAATTCTTGTCCAGTAAGAAATTAATCTTGGTAAAAAAGGAATCTTCCAATAAGCAAGCTTATGCGCAATTCTATGAGAAATAAGAGCCTGTAACCCTGGATAACAAAACAATACCTCTGCAAGATTATTTGCAGCAGGATCATTATCATAAATTACTTTTATATCTTCTTTTAGTTTTTTAATTGCACGTATTAACATGACAAATATCTTTCTCCCGTATCAGGAACTATTGCCACAATGAGCTTCTCAGGATATTTCTGCGCAAGCTCTTCTGCAGCAAGCAGCGCTGCACCTGCCGAAATCCCGCAAAAAATGCCATGTTCTTTTGCAAGCCTTTTTGAGGCAACAATTGCTTCATCACCTTCTACCGTTAATATTCCGTCAAGACTTTTTCCTTCACAGATTTCAGGAATAAAGTTTGCTCCAATACCCTGAATTTTGTGAGGCCCTGCTTTTCCATCCGTAAACAAAGGACTTTCAGCAGGCTCTACTCCATAAACCTGAACATTTGGCAAATACTCCTTTAGTCCAAAAGCAGTGCCGCCAGTACCAATTCCCGCTACTACAATATCAACATTTCGTCCTGTATCATCAAGAATCTCTTTTGCAGTCTGCTGATGTGCCCTCGGATTATCAGGATTTGCAAACTGCATTGGAATCCAAGCGTTTGAATAACTGTGTTTTAACTCAATAGCTTTTTCAACAGCGCCTTTCATCCCAAGTTCTTTAGGAGTCAAAACAAGTTCCGCTCCATAAGCTGCGATAAGTTTTCTGCGCTCTTCCGACATACTTTCAGGCATGCAGATAATTAACTTCATCCCGAGAACAGCACAAACCATAGCAAGACCAATGCCTGTATTTCCGCTTGTAGGTTCAATAATTACGGTATCTTCATCAATATCACCACGCTCTAAAGCAGACTGAATCATAGAATATGAAGCCCTGTCCTTCACTGAACCTGATGGATTAAAATATTCCAACTTTAATAAAATATTATTAGAATATCTTACTAATGGAGTATTACCAATACATTCAAGAACATTGTCATATATCATACTAATTTAGCGAACTTTCTTTTACCTGCCTGCAAAACTTTATCCATTGAAGGTGTTACCATAAATGTCATATCTGATAGTTTTTCGCCATCAAGTTTAACACCGCCCCCTTGAATAAGACGTTTTGCTTCACCCTTGCTTTGAACAAAATTAAGATTAACAAGTAAGTCTAAAATATTTGTATCAGCTTCTATCTTAACACTTTCGATATCATCAGGAATTCCCTTATTGGATACAACATTGATGAAATCTTCCTGAGCCTTATCAGCACCCTCTTTTCCGTGATATTCCTCAGTAATCATATGTGCAAGACGCATTTTAATGTTACGAGGATTCACAGAACCGGATTCAATCTGTTTATCCATTTCGATTAATTCTGATTGTTCAACATCAGTTAGAAGCGAATAATAACGAGTGATTAAAGTATCAGGAATACTCATTAGTTTGCCGAACATATCTTTTGCACTGTCTGTAAGTGAAATACAATGTTCAGGATATGTTTTTGACATCTTAACAACACCGTCAGTACCTTCAAGAAGCGGTAACAACATTACGTGCTGAGGGTATTTTTTGCCGTAAGCAGCCTGAATATCACGGCCAAGAAGAGTATTAAATCTCTGATCAGTACCGCCCAACTCAATATCAGAATCAATTGCAACAGAATCATAAGCCTGCATTAAAGGATAGAAAAACTCATGAATAGAAATCGGTCTTCCATCTGCATATCTTTTGGCAAAGTCATCTCTTGTCATCATCTGAGCGACAGTAACTTGTGAAGATAACTTCAACAAATCAGTAAAACTCATCGGATGTAACCAATCAGCATTATTAGTAACTTCTGCATTAGTTACATCAAGAACTTTAGACATCTGGTCAAAATAAGACTTAGCATTTTCTTCAACCTGTTCTTTTGTTAAAGCAGGTCTTGTATCGGATTTACCGCTCGGATCACCTACCATTGCAGTAGCCCCGCCTACAATAAGAACAATTTTATGCCCGAGAGCCTGAAACTCTCTTAATTTTCTCATAACGACAGTATGACCCAAATGCAAATCAGGACGGGTAGGATCCATACCCAATTTAACTCTTAAAGGTTTATTATTATCTGCCGCATACTGCAATTTTGCCGCCAATCCCTGTGCTCCGTCAGGTAAAAACTCAGCATTACGTGTCAATTGCATTGCTTGTTCTAAAAATTCTTGTCTTATTTCCATTTTTATACTCCCTTGATGATTTTAAATTATAACATAAAAAAAGAGGACTGAGATTATCAGTCCTCTTTCTAATCTCAGATCTCTATTCTATACATTACCGTAGTAAGCATCAATATAGATTTTCTTGATGTCTTCCATCAACGGATATGCAGGGTTTGCACCTGTACATTGATCGTCGAATGCAAGTTCAACCAACTCATCCAAGCTGTTCATGAATGTTTCTTCATCAACACCAAAGTCTTTGATTGAATTTGGAAGTTCAATTCTCTTCATCAAATCGTCAACTGCATTGATTAACAATTGAACTTTTTCGTCGTCATTGTTTCCGCCCAATCCTAATTCATCTGCGATTTGACCATATTTAGTCTTAGCGCAAGGGAATTTGTATTGAGGGAAGATTGCTTGTTTGTGTGGAGCATCAGATGCGTTATATTTCATAACCTGTCTGATAAGAAGTGCGTTAGCTACACCGTGTGGAACATGGTACATTGCACCAAGTTTGTGAGCCATTGAGTGACATAATCCTAAGAAAGAGTTAGCAAATGCCATACCTGCAATTGTTGCAGCATAGTGCATTTTTTCTCTAGCGATAGGATCTTTAGCACCTTCTCTGTAAGATCTTTCAAGGTATCTGAATACAAGCTTGATTGCTTCTAAAGCGTTTGAATTTGTAAAGTTTGTAGCCATACAAGATACATAAGCTTCAATTGAGTGAACTAATGCGTCAATACCAGAAGCTGAAGTCAAACCTTTAGGCATTCCGTCAACAAAGTTAGGGTCAACGATTGCCATATTAGGTGTTAAAGCGTAATCAGCAATTGCGTATTTAACGTGAGTTTCATCATCAGTAATGATAGCAAATGGAGTTGTTTCAGAACCTGTACCTGAAGTTGTAGGGATAGCAACCATTGTAGCTTTTTTACCCAATTCAGGAATAGAACAAATTCTTTTTCTGATATCCATAAATCTCATTGCGATATCTTCAAAGTTTGTATCAGGTTGTTCATACAATAACCACATAATCTTAGCAGCATCCATTGGAGAACCGCCGCCTAAAGAAATGATTACATCCGGTTCAAATGGTTTCAATACAGCCATTGCCTGATTAATAGTTGACAATGTTGGATCCGGTTTAACATCAAAGAATACTTCGTGTTCAATACCGATTTCATCAAGAACCTTAGTAATATTATCAACAGCGCCTGAGTTGAACAAGAATCTGTCAGTAACGATAAATGCACGTTTTTTACCAGCAAGTTCTCTTAATGCAAGGTCAAGAGCTCCTCTCTTGAAGTAAACTTTAGGTGGAACCTTAAACCATAACATATTTTCTCTCCTTTCAGCAACTGTTTTGTAGTTAAGTAAGTTTTCAACGCCTACGTTACCTGAAACAGCGTTACCGCCCCAAGAACCGCAGCCAAGTGTCAAAGATGGTTCTAACTTGAAGTTGAATAAGTCACCAATACCGCCTTGAGATGAAGGTGAGTTAATCAATACACGGCAAGAAGGCATTTTCTTAGCATAAGC
>JAMPIM010000005.1 GCA_023662705.1 Candidatus Gastranaerophilales bacterium
TTTATATCATCCATTTTTAATATCGTGTATTGAGTTTTATATCAAAATCCAAATCTTTTGGCCCAAATTTTGCTTCATATCTTGTTTTAGGGCCTTCGCTTAAATCTATTGCTTTAACCTGATTATTTTCCTGCGGCAAATATTTTTCTAATCTGCGCTGATACTTAATCGGCGTATTATCTTGCTGCTTAATATTACATCCTGACAACAGCGTACAAGAAACCAGCATACAAATAACAAAGAGACAATATTTTTCCATAATTAAAGCCTCACAAAGATTAGGATACATGTTCATTATAACAGTTTTTATAATGTTATTCAATCCTATGTTTCCGGAATTAGTACCGAAATTACCGCATTATTGATATTCAAAAATTTCTTGGCAGTTTCTTCCAAATCTTTAGCAGTTAAAGAATCGCAAATCGGAATATATTCTTCTGCAAGCGCTAAATCATCACAAACAGTCATATAGTACCCGATAGTTTCACCAATTTCCGAAACAGTCTCAACTTCTGAAGCAAAACGTGATTTAAGTTTTTTTCTTGCCTTATTAAGCTCACGTTCAGTAATTCCATCTTTCAGTTTTTCAATTTCAGCTTTAATAAGCTCAACTGCCTTATCTTTATATTGGGCATTAATATTTGCCTGTACAAAGAAATTGCTTCCGTCGCGGAAAGCATAGTTTTCAGCATCAATCATATTAAAAATAGGTTCATCAGAGTTTTCAACAAGGTTCACAAACAATCTTGAACTTGTGCCTTCGCCCAATATAATTGACAACATTTCTAAAGAAATAAGGTTTCTCAAATCACGCGCAGGTGTTCCAAGATAACCAAACATCATAAAAGCTGAATTGATATTAGCAGTATTTTCAATATAAACTGTCTCACCTACAGGCTTATCAGGCTGAATATTTCTTTCAGGAGGTTCTGGTCTTTCGCCCCAGTTAAATTCTTTTTTAACCTTTTCTAAAACTTCATCAAAATCAAATTCACCGACTACAATTGTTGTAACATTCTTTGGCGAATAGAATGTTCTGTAGTAATTAATAATTTCTTCTTGAGAAACCTGAGAAATAATTTCAGGAGTACCGATTACATCACGTTTATACGGATGAGAAGTGTACATTGCATGATTTGTCGCATTATAAACTTTTGTCCAAGGCTGATCCTTGCGCATTCTGATTTCTTCGATTACAACATGTCTTTCGCGTTTGTCGGTAACATTTTTGTCATTGACATCAAACGGCGCGCCCATTTCATAATCAGGGATTACAGGGTCGGTCATCATATCGGCATGAAGCTCAATTGCAAGGTTAAAGTTTTCGTTATTTTCACCCTTAGGAAGAGTAACATAGTAAAAAGTATAATCTTTCCATGTTGCAGCATTAACAATAGCTCCGCGGGCTTCAAGAATATGGTCGAATTCGCCTGCTTTGTGTTTGTGAGTACCTTTGAACATCAAGTGTTCAAGGAAATGCGAAATCCCGTTATTCTTATCGTTCTCGTTAATAGAACCCGTTTTTACCCAGCTGGATACATTAACCATACCGCCTTCTTTGTAAGCAAGTACAATCTTGTGTCCGTTATCTTGTTCATAAATTTTTACATCTCTTGTTAGAAATGGATACTTTACTGATGTTTCTCTCATAAATACCTCTTAATATTGTATATTATACAATAATCTTATAAGAAATGTAACAATTTTCTTTTTTACTGTTCAAAAATTTGACTCACACGCATTTGATTTATTATCATAGATAAAAGTATAAAAATATGAAAGTATCGTTTAACCAGACTTCACAAGTTAATATTCTTAATAAGAATTTTCAACCAACTGTTTCTAAACAACAGTCACAAAGCATTGAACCTTCAACATCAGAACTGGCACCCGCAGGGTTAAACATTGCCCAGTTTCATAATGTTTCATTTGGTGCAAAAGTAAAACCTGATGTACAATTTTTGCTTTCTCAAACAAAATGGCTTCGATGTGCATATAGCGGAACAGTTATGATACATCCTGATGAAGCTAAAAGTATTTATCAAAAATTACAAAAGAAACCTAATGCACAATCAGCAATAAATTATCTTCAACAGTATCAAAAGATAATGCACGATGTTGAAAGTGCTATTTTCGATATTTTCAAAGATACTCCACACAAGGGTAAACGTGATTTTCAAGATATATTACGCGAATACAGACCCGAAGCTCTGGAACGTTTAAAACAGAAACAAGCAGAAATCTTACATTCAACCGATCATATTATTGAAAAACTCAGTCCTAATATTGCAGAACAAGTAATTAATGCAAGAGATATTGCACTAAACAGTATTGAAAACGGCCCGTTCAGAAGAAGAACCGCTGTTGGAATGATAGAAACAATTTCTGCCTCAGGTAATGACGCAAAAAGATTACATACAATTCACAAAGCATGGTATCAATTACCAAGTTCATCAACAGACATAGATGCGTTTATTGTTCAATACTCTCCAAAACCACACGAAATCATTGCAAAACGACTTATTAGCGGTGCAGTGGCTACAATTGAACACGTAAAACCACATTCACGCGGAGGCATGAGCGAACTTTGCAATTACCTACTTGTTGCAGCAGAATATAACAGCAACAGACAATCAATGCCACTTGCTGATTATATTAATCTAAACAGCCGCATTGATATGAGAACAAATATTCAACAGTATCTTGATGCGGTTGTCGAAGAAGTCAATGATAAAAGAACTGCCTTCTCAGAAAGAAGTTTTTATCCTTTAGAAATTGCAGAAACTATTAGAAAAGAAACCAAAGGATTTTTCACTCCAACCGTTGCCGGCTTAAGATTATCTAAAGTTCAAAAACGTGAAAACGAATACCCGCAGCGTTTAGGCAAATTATATAAAATACTCGAAAAATAGAGTTTTTATTGACTTGATTTTTTTACAGCCTAGAATTTAAGGGGTAACGGAATTAAAGGAGAAAATTATGTATCAAGTTTATATCGATAAGCCGCACTATTTTGACCCTGAATTAGCAGGTGAGTTCAAAGAACTCGACAAAGCTATCGAGTTTGCCGAAAAAGAAAAAGCCTCAGACTCAGACGTTACCTATACAATCGAAGAAACAAACGGAAGCATGAACAGCTACGGCGAACAAATTACACACGTTGTTAAACGTGGTTGATTTTATGTTATAATTCTTTTGTCCAACATATCAAGGAGTAAGAGAGATGAAAATATTGTTTGCCTCATCAGAAGTTGCGCCGTTTTCAAAAGCAGGCGGATTATCGGATGTTGTGGGAAGTTTACCGAAAGCACTAGAAAAAGAAGCAGAAATTGCTATTTTTACACCGCTTCATGGCTGTATTGATTTAAAAAAATGGAATATTCAAGAAATCGAAAACTCTGAAATGTGGATAACCTTCGGCTCTTCTCCGCAAAAATTCAAACTCTTTATGACAAAGCTTCCAAACACAAATATTAATGTTTTCTTTGTACAAAACGATTGGTATTTCTCTTGTTTTCAGGAAGTTTATCCAAAATGGTTAGACACAAGATATGAGCACGAAAGATACGTTGCGTTCTCTCTTGCAACTTTAGAATACGCAAAACAATTAAACTTTAAAGCTGATATAATCCACTCCAACGACTGGCATACAGCAATGATTCCTTTGTATATCAAAGCAAACTATAAATTTGATGAATTCTGGGCAAATACTAAAAATGTTTTTGAAATCCACAATCTTGCTTATCAGGGAATTTGGTTTGAAGATATCTTAGATTTTGCTAATATGAGAAAAGATATCGTCTATAACGAATGGGGATGCGAACACTTTGGACGTGTAAACTGGATGAAAGGTGCAATCAATTATGCGGATAAAGTTGTCGTTGTTTCTCCAAAATACGCGGATGAAATTTTAGGCTCTGAATTCGGCGAAGGCATGGACTACACACTTCGCGGACATAAAGATAAAATCGTCGGAATCCTTAACGGAATTGACTACGATGTTTTCAACCCTAAAACAGATAAATCTCTTGTTAAAAATTTTGATATCAAGAGTTTAAAAAATAAAGAAGAAAACAAAAAAGCCGTTTTAAAAGAATTCGGATTGGAATACAATCCTGAAAGACCTTTGATAGCACTAATTTCAAGACTTGTTGACCAAAAAGGTTTGGATTTAATCAGACAGGTTGAAAACGATTTGAAAAACCTGAATGCTGATTTTATTTTCTTAGGCTCAGGCGATAAGAGTTACGAAAACTTATTTATCTGGTTATCAAACAATACATCCAATATCAGAACTTATGTCGGCTATAGAGGAGATTTGGCTAATCTTATTTATGCAGGTTCTGATTTCTTCTTAATGCCGTCAAAATTTGAACCTTGCGGATTGTCACAATTAATCGCGATGCGCTACGGCTCATTACCAATAGTAAGAGCAACAGGCGGTTTGGATAACACGGTTGTAGGATATCCTCTTAATGATTCAACAGGATTCAAATTCTGGGGCTATGACGGATGGGCTATGAAAGATGCAATCTGCTGCGCTCTGGAAGTCTACAAAGACAAATATACATTCGGTGCAATGCGCGAAAGCGCTATGAAAGCAGACTTTAGCTGGAAAGAAAGCGCTAAAAAATATTTAGAAATGTATAAGAATTTGGCAGGGTAGAACTTATTGTTTGTTTTTAGCTTGCACTCTTTCAATAGCTTGCTGTAATCTGTCTGCACCTTCTTTGGTAAATCCTTCTATTATCAAACGACATTGTTTAACTTTTTCTGAATTATCAAAATTAGTTTTTGTTGTTTCGATAATATTACTAACATTTCTCAAAGCTTTTTTGCCTGATATAAAAAGATATTTTAACGGGTTAGTTAAAAGTGTAACTTCTCCGCTTTCATTATCAATAGTATATTCACGATTTTTTGTAAGTATTTCTGTTTTACCGCTTGGAATAAATTCATCGTTAACCAGCATTGCTTCCTGCTCAGGAAGTTCACAACGAACTATTCTGCTGTCACTAAAGTTAAAACGACCTTGACTATATTCGCGCCCTGCCTTCATGCGCTCAAGCACAACAGTTAAATTCTTCTTTGCTTCTTCGGGTAATATACCCATTTTTGCATTGATTTGAAATATCTTCATACACATAGCTCCTTATGCTACAATATTATCATGAAAGATTTAGAAACACATTATTCACTACTTCCTGCTTTTGCTGACTCGGATGACCCTGTGAGAGATGCAATCCTTGCGGGAGGAAAGGTTACGGGAATAACTCTTACACTTGAAAATAAAATCGTTGCACAATACCCGATTTTTATAACCAACGAAATGCATTATGACAACTTGAAACTTTATCTTGAACAAGTCGGAGAAAAACTACGTTCTGTCGTAGAAGAAAAAATAAAAAATAACGAACAATTTGAGGTTAAAGACCTTATGAAAAGCGGCTGCCACGGTTGCGGAGGCTGTCGAAAAAATTGAACATTCTGATTATCGGAAAAATACAAAACAATTTGCTTGAAGCCGTATGTAATTCAAAACTTCTTGATAAACTCTATACAGCAACTCTTGAACCGTTAGAAGAGATTCCGAATATTGAGTTTGAAAATTTTGAAGACCTTGCACGCAAGGCAAAAGCTTTAAAAATTGATTTTGCTTTGACTTCTGATAAGGATTTGATACAGGCTGGAATCGCTGATGTTTTAAAAAAATATCTTGTGAATATTTTTGCAGTAAATAAAAAATGGTCTAATCTTGAAACATCACGATTAGCAGCCAAACAGCTTGCAAATTATTATTCCATAAACACTCCGGAAGTTATAAAAGCTCCGCTTGCCTTTCCTGTTGTAATAAAAACCAACAGACCAAAAGGAACTTATATCGCAAATTCCATATCAGATTTAGTAAACAAAATGGAACAGCTGGAAGGCGAAAAAACTTTTCTCGAAGAATATTTGAGAGGCGAAGTATATGAACTGACTTCACTTTGGGACGGGAAAAATATTTTGAGCTTTCCTCTTGAAAACCTTACCGAGGTTCAGCAGGACAGATTAGAACTCTACAAAACAAAACTAAATTTTATGCTGTCTGATGAAAAAGCCGATTTTATGGGATTTTTTGTCTCAAAACTAATTTGGGCTAAGAATGACTGGTACCTGTTGGAATACAAAATGGGGGTAAATAAATCCTCCAAGTTTTATGGTGATTTGCTTTATATTCTTAATTCTGCTCTGTATCAAAAATTGAACGAAATTCAGGTATAGAATAATTACCCGTGTTCATCATTTCATCAAAACCTTCTTGCATCCCTTCTCCATTTAATTCGATAAGCGGAAATCCTATTGTCTCAGCAAGAGATTTAACCTTGATATCATAGTTTATTCCCAAAACCTTTACACCCGCTTTAGCAGCAGCAAGACAGGCATGGAAACGCATACCTACAAGGTATTCAAGGCTTGATAACTCTTTGAGCGCTTCGTGAACGGTTAAGTTTTTAAGAATCTTTCCCTCGATTTTTTCCAAAACAGGTAAATCAATACTATCCTGCAAAGAAATCAGTTTAATTTCTTGGTTAGGAAAACGGGTTCTAATCTCCGCAATCAGTTTTTCTATAAACTCATTGGTAAGAGTCGGAAAAGTTCTCAATTGCAAACCAATACCACGTTTTTCGCTTACATTTACCCCTATACCAAAAACAGGGTCAGGAACAAGAATTGAGTCAATTCCCATTTCTTTTAAAAGCATTTGTGATTTTTCATCACGCACAGTAATCTTATGACACCTTTTTAGAACAAATTTTGTTAAATATTTCCCGATTTTTGTCCTGAAAGGCGTAAATCCCTGAGCAAAAATAATAACTTTTTTTCTGAAAAACAAAGCAGTCATTATTATTCCAAGATAATAAATCAAACTTTTTAAGCTGGTTACATCCTGCAAAAGGCTTCCTCCGCCTGAGACCAAAACATCAGATTCCATAATCGGTTTGATAAAACCAAACATGCCGGTTGATTCAACACCATAAAGCTTTGCTGTTTTTTCAGGATTTGATGAAATCAGAGTAATTTTTTCAGCACCGATTTTTTTTAAATTATCGGTCAAAACACTCGCAATCGCTTCATCACCAAAGTTGTCAAAACCAATATAACCAGAAACTATATACTTTGTCATGAAATATTCTCCATAACAATAATACTATAAAAAGATTATTTAGAATTTTTATACCAGGGTTTAAATTCATTAATTTTATCTATTAATATCCCAAAATCACCATCAAATTTTAAACATCTGTCATCAATCAATAGCCAGCTCAATTCTTTTACATTAGTTATATCAGTAAAATATCTATCTAAATCATGTTTAATTAACCACTTTGAAGCTAATATTCTATTTCTTGTCGTAAATAACTTCAACTCGTAATTTTCTGTTAATTTTTTAAGAAAAATATCTACACCCTCTTTGGGCTCAGGAATAAAATCTTGGTTGAAATTACCGGTATACTGATTTAATACACCGTCTAAATCGATTAAAATTGTTTTTTTAAATTGTTTCAATATTATATTCCTTCTTTTTTTAAATACAAAAAAATTAAACTTAAATAACACAGTCAGTTTGTTTATTTTATTAATATTCAAACTTAAGATTTCTATATGCGTGATAATGTCAATTTATATAAATTTGGACAAATATTAAAATCAATAAGGTTAGAACGTAAATTAACACAAGCTGAATTAGCAGAAAAAGTAGAACTTTCCACAAATTTTATAGGCATGGTAGAAAGAGGTTTGCGGAATACAACAATTGATAAAATGTTTTTGCTAATGGATGCACTTGAAATATCTCCTTTACAATTTTTTGAAAGATTTTAAAAATCACACTCCCAGTTATACCATATAATTTTATAATAACACGCTCAGTTTGTTTAATTTGTTACAAATTGAAATGATAATACATTTTATGGATGAATTGACAAACCTACAATCATTTGGCAATAAAATAAAAAGCTTTAGAGAAAAGAAAAACTTAACTCAAGCTGAACTTGCTGAAATGGTTGGTTATTCAACAAATTATGTAGGAATGGTCGAACGAGCGGAAAGAAATACGGCTGTAGCAAATGTATATAAATTTGCCCGTGCTCTTGAAGTTCAGCCTTATGAATTTTTTTTATAAGGATTTACTCCTACCCCTAAACATTCTCCATAACGGTATCAAAATAAGGAATTGCTTGAATCGCGCCGTAGTTTTGGGTCTGAAGTCCTGAAACAACTGATGCAAATCTTGAAGCATCACGCGGAGCATAGCCGTTTGTTAATGCATATAAAAATCCGCCGTTAAACACATCACCTGATGCCGTCACATCAATAGCTTTTTGAGTATTATAAAACTCTGTAAAACTGATATCACCCTTGTAACCCGTATAATAACCGTTATCGATATGTGATTTTATAACAACAATTTTAACCCCTCTATCCCAGAAATAATTCATTACTTTATCAATAGAAGTAAAGTCATAAAGCTGAGCGGCGTCATTTTTAAGTGATAAAAATATAATATCCGTAAAATCAATAATTTCTTCAAAATACTCTTTTGTATCATCAGAATTCATAAAACAAGATGTATAGTTAGGATCATACGCTGTCATTACATCATTTTCTTTTGCAATTCTGAATGTTTCCCTAACCAATTCACGAGAACTTGCAGAAAGCGATTGAACCACACCTGTTGAATAAACCATTTTTAGTTTTTTTATTGATTCTTCATCAATATCATCAATAGAAAGTTTTGTTGCAGCAGTTTTTCTCTTATAATAAAGAACTTCTTTTTTCTCAGCGGTTTTAGAAACAATGTACATACCGTTTTGTTCATTATTTGTTTTGATTAAAGAAGTATCAATATTTTCTTTCTTTAAAGCAGAGAGAATAAACTCACTAAAACCATCATTACCCACTTTAGTCAAATAAGTAACATTTCCGCCCAAACGTGCAACAGCAACAGCAGTTGTAACCGTATCACCGCCAAAATACTTGTTCAAAGTAGAAGTGTCCGCTAAAGACCCGTTTGCAGAAAGTTCAATCAGGCATTCGCCTATAATAGCAATATCTATTTTTGATTCCATTTAGTAAAATCCTTGACTTCGGTTAAGATTTCTCTTGTACGGTCAGTAATCTCATGAGGAGTGAAACCCTGATAAAAGTCACGTCCGACACCTACTGCCGCTGCGCCTGCGTTTATATATGTAACAATTTCACTTAGTTTAATATTACCTGTAGGCATAAGATTCAAGAACGGCATTTGTCTCAATATGTTTTCAATATATTGAACTCCGCCCATTGCATCAGCAGGGAAAAGTTTTATCAACGGAATTCTTGATTTCCATGCGTTATAAGCTTCATTTGCGGTAGAAGTTCCTGCGATAAAAGGAATTCTTAAATTCTTAGAAATTTTAACCAGACTCATCTGAAAAATCGGAGAAGCAAATAATTTTGCACCGCTTTTAATAGCATAATCAGCCTGTGTTGAAGTAATAATACCGCCTGCACAAACTGTTGCATATTTTGAAACTTCTTCAATTGCTTCATAGATTGAAGGGTTTTCAACATTAATCTCTATTACTCTAATCCCGCCTTGTATAAGAGCTTTAGCGATTTCAACCGCTCTATCGGCTTCCTTACATCTGATTATCGGATAAACTTTGTCTTCAGCTATTGTATTTATGTAATTTTCACTCATTTGTATGGGTTCCTTTGTTTGAAATTATTATATCATAAATAAAAGAGGTCAATTATGAATAAGATTAAACTGTATCTTTCTGCTTTTATTATCGTACTTGTATTTGTTTTTGTCTATTTTGCAACATATAATTTTGCAGAACCGCGAGCTTATGACTTCATGACAAAAAATGTTTTGACAAAAAAGCTTCCGTTTGACAAGTTTAAAAAAGTTCATGGCAGCGATGATATTGTTCTTGTTGTAATTGATGATAAAACCGCTGAAAAATATCGTTGGCCATGGAAACGTGAAGTTAACTGTAAAATTTTTGAATATTTTTCAAATTATACACAGCCTAAATTACTTGTTTATGATGCGTTAATAATCACTCTTGATAATGATTATCCCGAATCAGACAAAAAATTCTTTCAATCCCTGAGCAAATTCGACAATCTTATTGTAGGAATGCTTCCTAAAATTAAACCTTGGGAAAACGAAAGCTTCGGGCAAGATTATGATAAAAAACTTTCTGAAAAATTTGGAATTGATGTAGTTGATAAGAGTTCAAAGTCTCCTGATTTGTATGAAAGCATGTATGCTTATCCTCAACCGTATTTTAATGCGGTCAAACATATCGGTTCAGGCTCAATGATTGCCGGCCCAATCAGCGGGAATTTAAAAATAAGAGATGAAGTTTACAGAAACCACGAATATGTTTTCAAGTACAAAGGAAGTTTTTATCCTTCATTTGCACTCAGAGCATATTTAATGCTCAATAATAATCCGCAAACAATTTTAACAAATAAAAATATAGTATTTCCTGATACCAAACAAACAATTGCCGTTAGAAAAAATAAGTACCAGACAATAACACCGGTAAAATTCTACGATTTATATGACGGTCAATATTCACATATCAAATACTCTGCCGTTGATATTATGGATTCTTTTGATGCAATGCAAAAAGGAGCTAAACCAAAAATTAATCCGGAACTTTTTAACAATAAAATTGTTGTAATAGGAGCAAATGTTAAAACAGGAACAGGTGCTTATGATATCAAAAATACTCCGATAAAAGAAAACCACCCCGGAGTAGATTATCAGGCTACTGCAATTGATAACATTATCCATAATGATTTTCTACATATTCTGCCTGACTGGTTTAATATTTTTATAACACTTCTCGGAATGATTCTTGTTTACGGATATATAAGAGTTTCAAGCCTTGCAAAAACGGTTACGTCAACTCTTAGTATAATCGGCGGATATTTATTGCTTTGTACAATTTGTTTCTATTTCGGAGTTGTAATAAACGTAATAACACCGATTGTAATGTTCGTTTTAACAACAATCTTGGCTTATACCCACAAATTTGTACTCGAAAATAAAAGCAAAGAAAAAGTTAAAAACGCAATGGGCAAATATATGTCCGAAGATGTTATGAAACGCGTAATCCAGAACATTGATAATCTTGGTTTGGGCGGGAAAAAAGCCGTTGTTACAGTTTTATTCTCTGATATCCGCGGATTCACAACAATGAGCGAGCAAATGTCTGCCGAACAGGTTTCCGAAATCCTGAACGAATATTTTACGGAAATGGAACCTATTATTACTAAATACAACGGTGTTATTAACAAATTCATCGGAGATGCGGTTATGGCAATCTTCGGAGAACCGATTCAGGACAAAAACCATGCTCAAAACGCTGTCAAATGTGCTTTTGCAATGTTGGAAAAAGTTAAAGAACTCCAGAAAAAATGGGTTAGAGAAGGCAAACCGAAAATCGAAATCGGTGTCGGAATCAATACGGGCGAAGTTTTTGTAGGAAACATCGGTTCGGTTAACCGTATGGAATACACCGTAATCGGCGATACCGTTAACCTCGCAAGCCGTTTGGAAAGTTACAACAAAACCTATAAAACAAAAATGCTCATAAGTTCTTCTACCTATGAAGAAGTCAAAGGTATTGTAAACGTAATCAGGATTTCTGATGTCCAAATCAGAGGAAAAGCTCACAAAATGGATATTTATGAGGTTTTAAGAGTTACTGAGCTTTGATTCTGTTATAATCCGCAAATTGTCTGTAATCAGAGAGTTCATTAATCGCAAGCATATCCGCTACGCGGGAAGCATTCTTTTGCTCCCTTGTTATATATGCATTAACTCCAACCAAAGGAAGAGTGCTGATTAAAACCGACATAGCATATTTTGCATAACCTGATGCCTGTCCTACAGCCGTATTTGATTTTACAGCTTTAGCAAGATATTTTAACCCTAATGCTGCTCCAAGAGTAGAAAATATAACTGCAAGCGGAGTCTGCATAGCCTGTCCCAGCGCCTCAATACTTTCCGAGTATTTTTGCGAATTCTCATCCACAACATTAAAAGTTTTAAATGTATTATGCTGCAATCGTTTTGCATCCTTTATCTGCTCATCGGACATCTCTAAATTTTCTATGGTTTTAACCAAAAACTTTTCTTTTTCGCCTTCAGTCTTTTTCCATTTTTTATATTCACGGTCATTTTTCCAAGCATTGATAAGGAATTTAATCATACCCATTTTTTTGTATGGTTTAGGTTCAACATCAGTAATACTATCAGCTTTTTCATCATCTACATAATATAAGCGTTCCGGATTTTTTATTAGCTCCTGTTTAACTTTAAATCTGCCTACACGCGATGCTTCTTTTTGAATTGATGCAGCAAAAATTCCCGAACCGACAGCAGCCGTAAGCGATAAAATATGAGGTAAGACACTCAGCTTAGCATTCAATTTAGAAGCAATTTTTTCATATAAAATACTGAACAAAGCACTGAAACCAAATACGGCAGTCGTCAATGTTGATGTTGCAAGTTCTGCATTCTCTGCATAATCCTGTGAGGCTATGTCAATTTTTTCAACAAGTTTTGTCAAAAGCTGCTGGTCGCGTTTTGCATCCTTGGTTTCTTTCTCATTAAGTTCAGAACCGATTAAATTCGCATCTTCCTGCAATTTATAATCAAACATCATTTTCTGATATTTATACTCTGGGCTGTCAAAAGCCATTTCTTTCATTGAATGAAAATTTTCTTTGATACTTTTAATAGGATTCGGCAATTTTGTTTTTTTCTTAGGCATATTTAAAAGCGCTTCTTCCACCTGTTTTTCCTGCTCAGGTGTCAGTACCGCAAAGGTTTTCGGATTCGCCAAATCAGTTCTCATAGCTTCAAATCTTCCGCGGCGTGAAGCACTGACTTCGGCTTTTGCAGCCCATGCATACAGAGGAAATGCTGCTGCGGTTGATATTAACATACCGCCTGTCATACTGACTATAGAAGCAAGCATTGCAGATTTTTTGCCGTTTTGCGCAAATTTTGCAAAAAAGTTTTTAACAGGTTTCAATAAAGAAACCACAAAACCTAAACCTGCACCGACCGTCATCGCGAATTCCATTCCCATACCTACAACCTGTTCGGTAATGACTTCCATATCTTCAGCTTTTTTCTGGGAAGCTTCATCCATTATATCAATAGCTCTCAAAAGCGCACTGCTTCTTTGTAAGTCATCATGATTAATATCATTCGGATTGCGTTTCAAATACTCAACACGTTTTGCCTCTGCCAAATCGTATTTATTTTTCCATTCAGGATATAAAACCGCATATTTTTTGTATGATTTATAATCGCCGATAATTGTCATAATAATTTAAAACCTCTAAAAAATTTATTTGCATGAATAATTAAGAAATTGTTTATTTTTTAAGATTTCTTTAAAAATAGTGGTTTAATGATAATGTTAGGAAAAATGTAACAAGGAGATTATAAAAAAATGGCAAAGACAATTGGTATTGACTTAGGTACAACTAACTCAGTTGTAGCAGTTATGGAAGGTGGTAAACCAACCGTTATCGCTAACGCAGAAGGTATGAGAACAACTCCTTCTATCGTTGGTTTTTCTAAAACAGGTGAAAGATTAGTAGGTCAGCTTGCAAAACGTCAAGCTATCCTTAACCCTGATAAAACAATCGCATCTATTAAACGTCACATGGGCGACGATTACAAAAAGAATATCGACGGAAAAGACTATACTCCTCAAGAAATCTCAGCAATGATTTTGAGAAAACTTGCAGATGATGCTTCTGCATACTTGGGCGAAAAAGTTACTTCTGCCGTAATCACAGTTCCTGCATACTTTAACGATGCTCAAAGACAAGCAACAAAAGATGCCGGAAAAATCGCAGGTCTTGACGTTCTTCGTATCGTTAACGAACCTACAGCAGCAGCTCTTGCTTACGGTCTTGAAAAAGATAAACCTGAAAAAGTTCTTGTATTCGACTTAGGCGGCGGTACATTCGACGTATCTATTCTTGAAATCGGCGACGGTGTTCACGAAGTTCTTTCAACATCAGGTGATACAAGACTTGGTGGTGACGACTTCGATAAAAAAATCATCGACTGGATTTGTGATGAATTCAAAAAACAGGAAGGCATGGACTTAACTAACGATAAGCAAGCTATGCAGCGTATCAAAGAAGCAGCAGAAAAAGCTAAATGTGAACTTTCTTCTGTTGTAGAAACTTCAATCAGCTTACCATACATCACAGCTGACGCTAACGGCCCTAAACACTTAGAACTTTCTCTTACAAGAGCTAAGTTTGAAGACCTTTCTCACGATTTGTTGGAAAGATGTAAAAAACCGGTTGAACAAGCATTGTCAGATGCAGGTTTGAGCAAAAACGAAGTTGACGAAGTAGTTCTTGTTGGCGGTTCAACTCGTATCCCTGCTGTTCAACAGCTTGTAAAAGATTACACAGGCAAAGAACCTAACCAATCTGTTAACCCTGATGAAGTTGTAGCAGTTGGTGCAGCAGTTCAGGCAGGTGTTTTAGCAGGTGAAGTTAAAGATATCGTATTGTTAGATGTTACTCCGTTAACTCTTGGTATCGAAACTTTAGGCGGTGTAATGACTCCTTTGGTTCCACGTAACACTACAATTCCTGTTTCTAAATCACAAGTTTTCTCAACAGCAGAAAACAACCAGACAGCAGTAGATATCAATGTTCTTCAAGGTGAAAGACCAATGTCATCTGATAACAAATCATTAGGTATGTTCAGACTTGAAGGTATCGCTCCTGCAATGCGCGGTATTCCTCAAATCGAAGTAACTTTTGATATCGACGCAAACGGTATTGTAAATGTTTCTGCTAAAGATAAAGCTACAAATAAAGAACAAAAAATCACAATTACAAACTCATCTAACTTATCTGAACAAGATATCGATAAGATGGTAAAAGAAGCAGAAGCTAACGCTCAAGAAGATAAGAAGAAAAAAGAAGAAGCAGAAGTTAAAAACAATGCTAACTCTTTAATCGCTTCTTCTGAAAGAATCGTTAAAGATTTCGAAGGTAAAATCTCTGAAGAAGATACTAAGAAATTGAACGAACAAAAAGAAGCTCTTCAAAAAGCATTAGACGAAAACAAATCTGCTGATGAATTGAAGAAATTATCAGAAGAATTACAGCAAACAATGTTTGCAATCTCACAAAAAGCTTACGAAGCTGTTCAAAAAGACGGCGAAGCAGTAAATTCTGATAACGCACAAGACACATCTTCAGAAAACAAAGATGACGATGTAATTGATGCAGAATATACAAAAGAATAAATAAAAAAAGGGGGCTATCAGCCCCCTTTTTTATTATAAATATTTATTCAATAAAAGTTTTTTTAAAGCTCTTGCCTGAACAGCTTCGGGCTCAATTTCAAGTAATCTGTCTAAATAAGGAATTGCCTCATTATATTTTTCTAATTTTTTTAACGCCGCTGCCATTGCATATAATGCATCCAAAAATTTAGGGTCAAGTTCAAGCGCCTTTTCTAAATCCGATACAGCACGATTTATATCAGGATTTTCGATATCTTTCCTTGATAACAATATCTTTGCACGGTTGTAATAAGCATCAACCATTTTTTCGTTTAATTGAAGCGCTTTTGTATAATCCAAAATCGCTTCATCAAAATTTTCCAGAGCCTGATTTGCTACAGCTCTATAGAAATACGGGATTTCCCAATCATTTTTTAAATCGAGTGATTTATTAATATTTTCAATCCCGTTTTGGAATCTTCCGTTTTGGATATCAAAAATTCCGTTATCAAGATAATATTTGTAATCGTTAGTCATTTTTCACCATTTCCCTAAGTTTTTTCAATTGGTCTCTAATTTCTGCTGCGCGTTCAAAATCAAGAATCTTAGCAGCTTTGTGCATATCTTTTTCGAGTTTGGAAATAAGTTTCGGTAAATCTTTTTTGGAAATACCCAAATCAACCATTTCTTCCGCAACAATATCTTCAAAGCTCCTGTAACTTTCAACAAGTGAAAGTAAGTTGTTCTCAATCGGTTTTTTAATCGTTTGAGGAATAATACCGTATTTTTTATTATGTTCAAGCTGAATTTCACGACGGCGGTTTGTTTCATCAATTGCTCTTTGCATTGAATCCGTAATTTTATCCGCATACATTATAACCTCACCGCAAGAGTTTCTCGCAGCACGTCCGATTGTCTGAATCAAACTCGTATCAGACCTTAAGAAGCCCTCTTTATCAGCATCCATAATTGCTACAAGAGAAACCTCAGGGATATCAAGACCTTCTCTTAACAGGTTTACACCAATAAGAACATCAAATTCGCCCAATCGTAAGTCACGCAAAATCTCAACACGCTCTATTGATTTAACACCGCTATGCAAATATCGTACGCGAATTCCGTCCTGTAAAAAATAATCAGTCAAATCCTCTGCCATACGTTTGGTAAGTGTAGTAATCAAAACACGTTCATTCTTTTCCGCACGTTTTGAAATCTCTTTTTTCAAATCAGGAATCTGACTTTCAATAGGTCTGATATGAATCTTAGGGTCAACCAGTCCTGTAGGGCGAATAATTTGTTCAACAAGACGGGAAGAAGTTTTTAGTTCAAAATCAGCAGGGGTTGCGGAAATATAAATCTTCTGCCCTACTTTATCAAAAAACTCTTTGCTTTTTAAAGGTCTGTTATCCTTCGCACAAGGCAGTCTAAACCCGTAGTCAATCAAAGTTTTCTTTCTTGAAGCATCACCGTGATACATACCGTTAAGCTGAGGAATAGTTACATGAGACTCATCAATTACTGTTAAAAATTCACTCTGGAAATAATCCAAAAGTGTTGCAGGCGGAGTTCCGGGAGCGCGGCGTTCAATAATACGCGAATAGTTTTCAATCCCCGAACAGTAACCCATTTCCTTAATCATTTCTATATCATATTTGACACGCTGTTGAAGCCGTTGTGATTCAAGAATTTTGTTTTCGTTTTCAAGTTCTGCAACACGGTTTTTGAGTTCCTGACGAATCATTGCTAAAGTTTCGTCTTCATTCTCATCATAAGAAATATAGTGAACCGCAGGATAGATTACAACTGATTCGGGAGCTTCAATAATCTCACCTGTCAAATGGTCAATTCTAACAATCTTTTCAATTTCATCCCCGAAGAAATAAATACGTGTAATAATCTTTTCATACGCAGGCATTATTTCTAAAATATCCCCGCGCGCACGAAAAGTGGAACGCTCAAGTTCAACATCATTTCTTGTATATTGAACACTGACAAGGTGTTTAATTAAATCATTTCGTTCAAGTTCCATTCCGACTTTCAAAGAAATAGTGCCTTTGAAATAACTTTCAGGCAATCCTAAGCCGTAAATACAGCTTACCGAAGCAATAACAATGACATCGTTGCGTTCATATAAACTTCTTGTTGTATTGTGGCGAAGACGGTCAATTTCTTCATTAATACTTGCAGATTTTTCAATATAAGTATCTGTTCGCGGAATATACGCTTCCGGCTGATAATAATCGTAATAAGAAATAAAGTATTCAACCGCATTATTGGGGAAAAGTTCTTTAAACTCGTTATAAAGCTGAGCTGCAAGAGTTTTATTATGAGCGATAATAAGAGTCGGTTTTTGAACTTTTTCAATCACATTAGCAATAGTAAAAGTTTTACCCGAACCTGTAATCCCTAAAAGAGTTTGCGTATCTTCACCTTTAAGCACACCGTCAACTAATTGTTCAATTGCTTTCGGCTGATCACCCGCAGGTTTGTATTTGGATGATATTTCAAATTTACGTTCCATAACAAAATTATATCATGTGTTAAAGATTTGTAACAAATTGTGGAAAATATTTTTTTTATTAATTACAATATTTATTGCACTGGGTGTAGAAAGAGGAGAATCCATGAACGCAAATTCAGATAAAATACTTTTACCTAATGACGTAAGAAAATTATTAAATGTTGATAATAAAGAAATTGTTGAACTTTGCAAAAAGACTTCTGTTAATCCTAAGAAAGACAGCAAAGGTCAGATTTATTTTTCAGTAGATGAAGTTAGAAAACTTAAAAATGCTAAATCATCAGTTGTTGCTGAAATGAACGAAAAGAAATCAGCACTTTCTCTTGTTTCTAAACCAAATTCTCAAGTTGTTGTTAACAACCTTCTTGAAACTTTGAGCAAAATGGAAAACAGTATCACTGATTCTATGTCAAAGATTCTTGATGAAAAACTTGAAGGTATGGATGATGTTGTTCTTGAACTTGTAAGATGCAAGACAGAAAATGAAAATCTTAAAAACAAAGTTAACGAATTGAACAAAGAAAACTTTAAACTAAAAAATGTTCTTAACAGTTTCAAACCATTGATGTGTGGATTCTATGTTAAGAAAGAAGAAGAAAATATTATAATCTAGGGGTAAATGATGGCTAAGGATGATGCTGTTTCTGTATCAGATGAAAGAAGCAAAGCTTTAAAGCTTGCTATTGAAAAGATTGAAAAAGATTTTGGAAAAGGCGCTATTATGAAGCTTGGCGATAAGCCTGCTGTTAGCGTTGAAACCATTCCTACCGGTGCGCTGGCGCTTGATGTTGCGCTTGGCGTAGGCGGAGTTCCAAGAGGAAGAATCATTGAGGTTTACGGACCTGAATCATCAGGTAAAACAACATTAGCTCAGCATATTGTTGCAGAATGCCAGAAAAAAGGCGGAATTGCGGCTTTCGTTGATGCTGAACACGCTCTTGACCCTGAATACGCAAGAAACCTGGGTGTTAATGTTGATGAATTATTGATTTCGCAGCCTGATACAGGTGAACAAGCTCTTGATATTACAGAAGAACTTGTTCGTTCAGGCGCAGTTGATATTATTGTTGTTGACTCAGTTGCAGCTCTTGTTCCGAAAGCTGAAATTGAAGGCTCTATGGAAGATCAGCAGATGGGCTTGCAAGCAAGATTGATGTCTAAGGCTTTGAGAAAATTAACAGGTATTATCGGAAAAACTAACACAACTGTTATTTTCATCAACCAGTTGAGACAAAAAATCGGGGTTATGTACGGAAACCCTGAAACAACAACAGGTGGTAATGCGCTTAAGTATTACGCATCAGTTCGTATGGAAATCAAACGTGTTGAAGGTTTGAAAGGTGATGGTGAAGACGTTGGCAACCATGTTCGTGTAAGAATCCTTAAGAACAAAGTTGCACCTCCTTTCAGAACAGCAGAATTTGATATAATCTTCGGAAAAGGTATTTGCAAAATCGGAAATATCTTGGACGTAGCTGTTGATTTGGATATTGTTAAAAAAGCAGGCTCATGGTTCAGCTTTAATGATGAAAAACTCGGTCAGGGAAGAGATAAAGCAAAAGAATTCTTAGGCTCAAACCCTGAAATTTTAGCAACAGTAGAAACTCTTGTAAGAGAAAAACTTGCTGCTAATAGTTAAGTTATGAATTAAGAATATTGATTGGGAAATTTTTAAGCCGAATTTAACATTCGGCTTTTTTATTACGAATTGTAAAAATTTACTTTTAAACACTAAAGTTTAACAAAAAATATGCCGTTCCAAAAACTATACGGAACAATAAAGATGTTAGATAAAGTAAGTTTGAATCAAAAAATCCAAAATTTTATTGCTGCAAATCCTTCTGTACAAGGAATGAATCAAACGCAGCTAATTTCTTGTCTTATAGAAAATGGAATTGTCACGCTTACTGAATTGCAAGAACTTTCAATATTTGCATCAGACCAGGATTATGAAGCAGTTGGACTAACGTTACAAAATACAAAAACTATTAATGATGTTATTCAACAGGGAAAAGATTCAGACATTTTATTTAAATCAAATGATGGTAAAACATATAATCTAAATAAAACCATTCAAAATAAAATTAATAAACTCAATAAAGACTTAGAAAAAGCAGAAGATTCAAACGGTTGGATTGGAAAAGCTTGGAGTTGGACTAAAAATGTAACGGGTATAGGTGATAGTTCAAACAAAGTTCGTGATAAACAAGCTCATGAACAAGAACTATTAAAACAATTTACAATGGATAACCCTAAAAAAGCTGAAATTTTCAAAGAACTCACCGGCGTAGATTTTACTCCCGAAGCGTTAGAAGCGTTTATTAAAGGAGAATTACCTCTTGAATCAGAAAAAGCACTTGAAGGTTACAAAGAAGGCCAAGAAATGGCGACCGATATTACCGCCGATATTATATCTGGTATTAGCGCTTTCTGTATTTACACTGCTGCAGTGGCAGCAGCGCCTTTTACCGGTGGTGCTTCAATTGCAGTTGGAATTGCAGCGGCAGCAGCAAGCGGCGCTGTTATAAAATCAGGAATAAAAGCTTTAGATTGTGTTGGTAATAATAAAGAATATACGTTTAAAGACTTAAGTTATGATTTAGGAACGGGCGCAGTGTCAGGCTTACTGGCTCCCGTGTCTGCCGGAGCAGGAGGAGCGATTGGTAAAACTGTTGCCACAAAGTGTGGCATGCAAGTTCTAAAATCTGCAAGTAAAGGTGTAACCGAAGAAGTTGTTACCACTGGTTTTAAACAAACATTACAACATTCAATGCTAAATCCCGGTTCTTATAAATACGTAGGCGGCAATTTGCTTCAAAAAACAGGAGTCTACGGAGCAGAAATCGCAATTGATGCAGGCGGAAGTGGTGCATTAGATGGTGCCTTCAGAGCTGATATAAATGGAGATGATGTAATAGATGGCGCTGTTACAGGTTTTGGCGCAGGTGTTTTCATGGGCGGTGCGTTTAAAAGCATTGGTGGTGGCTGGAGAAAAATTAAAAAAGCTGGTAAAGAAGAACAAAATATAAAAGTGCATGAAAATGATCAGATAAATCATATTACACAAGCTGATGAAGGAGTACCTGTAGTGACTTCAAAACAATCATTACAGGAAAGAATCTCTAATGCCAATACAAGAGAAGAAATTAAAGCACTTCAGGATGAAATTAAACAAATGCCCTCAGGTATTGAAAAAGATAAATTTTGGATGCAATGTATTCAAAAACAAAATGAATTGAATCCGAAAATAAAAATGTGTTCGGACCAAGATGTTTGTCCAATTGATAACATAACATCAAAGGTTTTTGGATTAAATAAAAAATTAGCAAAAAATATTATATATAAATTACAAAATAAAATTGAAATAGGTGAAACTCTTGAACTAAGAGATTATAGTATTACTAAAATTGATGAAAGTAATTGCATAATAAAACACAAGTATAAACCTGCAACCTATGTACAACCTGTATTAACATCTACTGATGACATGTTAAATTCAATTGAGCAAACAACTCCTAATTTATATAAATTAATTTCAGAATTACACTTGGCAGGTATTTTGGATAATTCCCATATTGAAAATATTTATCAAGCAACACGATTTTTGTATGACCAATCTATGTTGGAAGAAATTGTAATAGCAAAAAACGGCATAAATAATTACAAAAAGAAAACAACATATCAATTATATAATTCTATTTTGCGAAAAGAAAATATAGAAATTCCAGATGGTATAGACAAAGATACATATATTGGAAGTTTAAAAAAACAAATAAAATTATTATCCGATTTTATAGATACTTTTAATTATTCCCAACCAATGAAACTATATAGGCGAGATTCCTTTTCAATATTACAATCTATTAAAATTGATGATAATGAAAGTCATTTTAACGGCAAATCTTTAGGTGAAATTTTGGAATTGTTATCCAAAGATAAGCCTGAAAATATTGAACAAATTCTACATGATATTATACAAATATTAAATAAAAAAGAACCTATAACAAACCTTGGATTTACATCAACCAGTATTGCAGAAATAGGTGCTAATGCCTGCAAAAGAAATACTAAACCAATACTGTGGGAATACAATACAACTGGAAATATCCACGGGTGTTATATTGATGTTTTTTCAAATGATTGGGCTGATGAATTAGAATTTTTATTACAAGCAAACTCGAAATTTAGAATTACATCTATTGAACCAATTAAAGCAAGTGATTCAAATACACTACAATTTCGAATACATGCAACGCTTACACAATAAAATTTATATAACAAATTTATCGTTCATCCTTCTTTGCTGCAATTCATCTTGTGTATATGTAATATGTCTTTGTGAATTAGCACTAACAGACAACAAAGCTCTTGAATATTTCTTTAACCAATTTTTCAATTCTATATTATCAATATATGAGTTTTTAATAGAATTTATACCTAGTACTGTACCAAGTATATTGCCGGCAATTGCTCCGGTAGAATCACTATCTCCGTCATGATTAACTGCAATACTTAATGCTTTCATTAAATTTTTTGGTTCTTTTAATGCAGCATATAACGCAATCGCAAGAGCTTCATCTGCTTTTCCTCCCATTCCGAGTTTTTTAATTGCCTCTTCCGAAGAATGTCCTGAGTGGACTAAAATAATCGCTTTTTTGATTATTTTCATTAAATTATCACTATTCTTATATGAAGAAAGAATCACCATAGATTTTTCTATACTTGTTTCTAAAGTATTACCACCTATCAAAAATGCAATTAGAGCTGCTTGAAATCCTGCCGGCAAATAACCATCAGGATGTCCATGTGTCATTGCAGCACATTTTGCACCAACCTTAAATGCAAGCTCGGGATTATTACAATACATCAGACCAACCGGAGCAATTCGCATAAGCCCGCCATTTCCTGCTGAATTATTTATAGGATTCTCAATGGTACCCATTTTACCTGTCCTCAATGCAGACATACAAGTTTTTCCCGGAAAACGTTGACTATATAGAGTTCTATCAGCCATTAGTCCCATTTTGCTTTCTACATTTTCATAAGGAATTGTTTGTGTTTTATACCAATTATTATATGAAAGAAAAATATCTTTGTAATTAGGTTCAATTAATAAATTATGAGAATTGTTTAATAATGCCTTTAATAATCCTTCTGCGGTAAATAAAGTCATTTGAGTATCATCACTTATATTATATTGTCCATTCACTTTTGGTATATATCTTAAACCAGCTTCACCATAATAAGATTTTATTTTATCTAATGATAACCATTCTAACTTTGCTCCAAATGCATCACCAATGGCACCACCCAATAAACACCCTTCATAGTATTCTAAAGCATGACGTGAAGTATTCATTGCTGTTTTTGAAACTCCTTGAAAGTTTATAGGTGCATAATAAAATAATAATTGGTTATTATTTTGAAAGTTATCTTTTTTTTCAGCTACATTTTTTTTGTTATACGTACTATTACCTTGTATAATTGCAGGACTCAATAAAATTTTCATACTATTATATTACTACCTTCTTGTTGTTATATAAAAATAAAGTTAAAGAAAAAGAAAAATTGCCCAAATGTAAACTTTTGTAAACTCCAATCTCCTGATTTCAACCAAAAATATTACCCCGAAAAGTGTTGTTTGTACTATAATTGTAATGAGATTTTCATTAAAAAGAAAGGAAGAGGCTATAATGACTAATTTAGACAAAATTATGAAGCCGAAATCAGTTGCAGTTATTGGTGCATCTACCAAAGAACACACAATTGGTTCCGACATTATGAAAAGATTACAAGAATACAAATTCAACGGTAATATCTACCCTGTAAACCCTAAAGGCGGAGTTATCGAAGGTTTGCAAGCATATACTTCAATTCTTGAAGTTCCTGGCGAAGTTGATTTAGCAATTATCGTTGTTAACGCAAAATTCGTTCTTGATACAATCGACCAATGCCACCAAAAAGGTATTAAAGGTCTTTGTATCATTACAGCAGGCTTCAAAGAAACAGGTAAAGAAGGTGCAGAAGCAGAAAAACAACTTCTTGCTAAAGTTCGTGAATACGGTATGAGATGTGTTGGCCCTAACTGTTTAGGCGTTGTTAACACTCACCCTGAAATCAGACTTGACGGATGTTTCGCTGAATCATTACCAGAACGCGGAAACATCGGTTTTGTTTCTCAATCAGGTGCTTTAGGCGGCGGTATTTTAAACATCCTTAAAGACCTTAACCTTGGTTTCGCTCAATTTATTTCAATCGGTAACCAGGCTGACGTTAACGCTGAAACAGCTCTTGAATACTGGGAAAATGAAGAAGACGTTGAACAAATTCTTCTTTACATGGAATCAATCCAAAACCCTGCAAACTTTAGAAAACTTGCTTCAAGAATTTCTAAGAAAAAACCTGTTCTTGCTCTTAAAGCAGGACGTTCAGCAGCAGGTGCAAGCGCTGCATCTTCTCACACAGGTTCTTTAGCAGGTGCTGATAAAGCTGCTAACGCTTTATTGAATCAATCAGGCGTTATCAGAGAATACTCTTTAAAAGATTTATTCGCTACAGCAAAAGTTTTTGCTAACTGCCCTATTCCAAAAGGCGACAGAGTTGCAATCATCACTAACTCAGGCGGTCCTGGTATTATGGCAACTGACGCAATTTGCGAACACGGTATGCAAATCGCTCAAATCAGCGAAGAAACTAAAGAAAAACTTAGAAGTTTCTTACCTTCAGCTGCTTCTGTTAAAAACCCTATCGATATGATTGCTTCTGCTCCAATCGAGCACTACAAACAAACATTAGAAACAGTTATTGCTGATGAAAACGTTGATATGATTATTACAATCTATCTTCCATTCCTAGGTTTGAAAGATATTGATGTAGCAAAAGCATTAATGGAAATTAAAGCTAAAAATCCGCAAAAACCTGTTATCGGTGTATTTATGACAAAATCAGAATTCTTCTCAACATTATCAGATATGGATGTTAACATGCCATTCTTTATGTACGCAGAAGAAGCTGCTGACGGTTTGAACAGATTGAACCAACAAAGAAAATGGATGGAAAGACCGGAAGGCAAAATTCCTACATTCAATGTTGATTACAAAAAAGCACAAGAAATCATTGCTAAATCAGTTAATGAAGGTCGTGACCAGCTTACAACACGTGAATCAATTGACGTTTTAGAAGCTTATGGCATCAGAGTTTGTAAATCAGGTTTCGCTACAACAGAAGAAGAAGCAGTTACAATTGCTAACTCAATCGACTACCCTGTTGTAATGAAAATGACTTCAAAAACAACTTCACACAAAACTGATGTTGGCGGTGTAAGAGTTAATATTCAGTCAGAAGCTCAATTAAGAGCTGAATACAAAGACCTAATTGCTAAGCTTGAAGAACGCGGACTTTTAGACGGTCTTGAAGGCGTAATCATTCAAGAAATGGTTAAAGGTAACAGAGAAATGGTTTGCGGTATCGCAACAGACCCTCAATACGGTCCAATGATGATGTTTGGGTTAGGCGGTGTGTTCATTGAAGTTATGAAAGACGTAACTTTCAGAATCGCTCCATTAACTGATATCGATGCTAAAGAAATGATTAAATCAGTTAAAGCTTACAAATTACTTGAAGGCGCACGTGGTACAAAACCTGCTCAAATGGAACAAATCGAAGAAACATTATTGAGATTATCTCAACTTGTTAACGATTTCAAATTCATCGATGAATTAGATATCAACCCATTGTTGATTTCTGAAAAAACAGGTGAAGGTATTGCAGTAGACGGACGTATCAAAGTAAGAATGTCAGAAGCTCAAGAAGCTTTAGGATATTGCTGCAAAGACGGCGTTTGCGCTTGTAATGTATAGAAATATATAACAAAAGAGGCGGTATAAATTACCGCCTCTTTTTTATTGCCAAATTTATCCGACTAGATATTCCGCTGATTTATATTTTTTCCAGCCTCTTAAATTGAAATGGTGTCTCTCGCCTTGTTTTCTCCATTCTCCACCCCATTCAATTTTTTCATCACTTAACGCAACAGCATTTTTTGCAAATGCTTTATATTCAGCACTATTTACGCTTACGGCTTTTCCATCTTTATATAAAACAATATCAACAGCTGTTCCATAATTATGAGGTGATTCTCCACCTTTGCAAACTAATGAACCTTTTTTTGCTCGACCAGCATTTGATTCTGCAACTGTTCGCGTAACATCGCTATAAACCAAAGTCATACCTTGTTCTGCTGCTGCTTGAAGCAACGGTTGTTGTTGTTCCAGCCATTCAGGTTGACATTTATCAAATTTACTCCAGCGGCATGCTAAAACTGTTGTACCATCTGGTAATGTTGTTTCTTGTACACCATATTTTTTTCTATCTGCTGGTGATACATCATTAATATCCATAACAGGAATAGGACTATATTCATTTTTAATTTTATTAGCTTCAGCTATATTTATTTTTTCATTAACTGCAGCAATTTCTTTTTTAGCAGTTTCTACCTCTTCTTTGGCAACTTTTATTTCTTCTGCTTGAATTTTTTCATACTCTTGAGTAGCTTCATTAAAAGCTTTAAGGGCTTTTTTTGTTGCTTCGCTGCAAGTTTCTTCAACTTTTTTCTCAAGCTCAGCTTTTTTTTCTTCAAGTTCAGTCTTTTTCTTTTCTAAATTAACTTTTTCTTTTTCAAGTTTTTCAAGTTGTTTTTTATACTCATTTAGGGTTTTTGTTTCTTTATCAACTACTTTTTTCTGTTCAGAAATTTTCGTTTTTAATTCTTTTGTTTGCTGTTCAATTTTTTGATCTTTCTCTTTATCGCCGGTTTTAGCAGGTAAATTTGAAAGAGCAGCATTTAAAGCATCTAATGTACTTTGCGAAGTTTTAAGAGATTCTTCCGCATCTGAAATTTGGTCTTCTTTTTTAGAAATTTCCTCCTCTTTTTTAGTTATCTGCTCTTTATTTTCATCAATTGCTTTAAGATTATTTTCTATATCTTGTTTAAACTCTTTGGCAGCATTGTCTTTATCAAGAGCATCTAAATATTCTTGTTTAGTTTTATCTGCATTAGCTTTTGCTGTTTTTATTGCTTCGGTATTACCGCTCTGCGCATTTTGTAAATTAGTCTGCTTTTCTTTTAAAACTTCCTGTCTTTTTGTTTTTTCAGCCTGTAGCTCTTCCAGAGTCATATTATCAATTGTTTTGACAGCAGGTTCTGTAGAAACTGCATCATTGTATGAAGATGAAGTTACAGGTACACTATAACTGCCATAATCACTTGAAACAGGTGCTGAATATGAATCAGTAGAAATAGTGTTGTCAACCGCTCCTGATTCAGAAACATCATTATTTGCTGTATTAAACTTTTCTAATTCATTTGCTAAATCAATTTCATATTCTTGAATTGCCTTGGTAAAATCCTCTATAGAAAGCTTGGAATCATCTCCATCCATTCCTGCAAGATGTTTTATATAGTCTTTAGCCTCCTGTTCAGAAATTTTACCATCCGAATCAGTATCAACTTTGTTTTTAACAATATCAAACGAGAAAAACTCTTTTAAAATGAATTCCAAAGGAGATAGTTTTTTATCTTCGTCTTCGTCTTCATCTTTATTTTCCAGTTTTTCTAATAATTTGTCATAATCAATATTTTCTACTTCTTCTTTATCAGCACTGCTAAATATAGAAGTATCATTTAATTTAACATCTTTATCAGGATTATCTGATTTCTTTATTTTAGTATTATCAATCTGTGTTTCAACCGATTTTTTGTAATCAGCATTCTCCAATTTTTTGCTTAAGTAATCAAAATAATTCATCGCCAATACTCACTCTTAAATAACTTATATTTATAAAAAATTATTTTAAAGTGAAATTTCTAAACTATAAGTTTTTGTTACAATTCGTAATAGAATCTTTGAGAGTAATAACCTTTTCAATCATAGGTTTTGCATTCTCTTTAACTTTCGGCTTAAACATCTCGCCTGAAAATAAGACCGCTGCAAGTAAAGCTAATCCGCTAAGAATAACTGCTGCTAAATTTGTACGATTTTCTATTTTTTCTGAATTATTTTCAAAATTTACTCTTCTAAATTCATCAGGAAATTTTTGGATATTATTCTTATCAAAAGTTCCTACGTTATGAATAGAACGTCTTCCAAATTTTTCTCCCTGTGTATCAATATATCTGGAAAAAATCAAAAATACATTCACACTCTTATCTTCTTTTGGTGAACTGATAAAAACATCAGCTTTAACTCCAGCTTGTTCTTCAAGAGTTTTACCTTTTTCATTCTTATACTTATCTGATGTAAGTATATCCACAATATTATCTGCTATTTCTGCCTGTTCAGGTTTCATGTAATCACGCGATTGATATATCGCTTTGAAACTTGGCACAGCAGAATTAACCGGTGCTATCATTTATTTCTATTCCTTATTTATATTTCGTCTGGTGTTCTTTGATAATAACACAAAAACTTTATTAGCAAACTTTTTTTATACAAATAAGATTTCTTTCGTAAACTTCATCCAGAGGCAAAGTGTATTCAATAATATCAATAACTTCTGCTTTAAATTTTTTCAAAACCGATTTGGCATTTTCTAACTCTTCTAATGCTTTTTTTGATTTATAAGCAACAAAATATCCGTCTTTTTTAACAAGCGGAAGCGCATACTCTGAAATCTTAGCTAAATCAGCAACTGCACGGCTTATAACAATATCAAAACTGCCTTTAATATTCTCAACCCTGTCACAGATTAAATCAAGATTTTTTAGTTCCAAATTTTCTTTAATAGTATTAACCGAATTAATTTTTTTTCTAATACTATCAATTCCGGTAATTTTCATATTAGGATACTCAACTGCAACAGGCACACAAGGAAACCCGCCGCCGCATCCTATATCAAGAATTTTGGCAGAAGTTATTTCATATTTTTCAAAAAATTTTCCGATTGAAAGTGAATCAAAAATATGTTTTTCATACAAAAACTTTTCATCATTTTTCGAAATCAAATTGTGTTTAGAGTTTTCTTCTAAAAAAACTTTCTTATACTGTTCAAATTTATCTGCCATATTTATTCTCAATTTCTTCAAAATCTGTAGGTGTCATTCTAAGTTTCATATCTTTTATTCTTTGCTCAATCTTAGTAATATCAACTGTTTTACCTAATCTTTGCGCAAGATTTTTAGCTTTAAAATATTCTCTTAACCCTAATTTATATTTATCAGGATAATTATAATAATAATCACCAAGTGCAATAGAAGTTTCCAACATATAGAACTCTTCATTAATAAATTCTGCACTGCTTTTTGCTTCCAATAAATATGCAAGCGCTTTTTCCGAATTTTCTTTTAAACAGATTTTAGCAAGATGAAACGCTGTATAATAAATTCCATCATAGTTATTATTACTTTTTTCTATTTCATAAGCTTTAACAAAACAGTTTTTCGCATCATCATAACTCTCGTTATCATAATAACAAGAAGCGAGATTTGAATAAGCCAAAGCTTGATATGGGGAATTTATTGCAATACATTTGTTATAATACTCAAACGCTGTGTCCAACTCATCTCTATCGTCATTTGCTAACGCAAATTTAAAATAAAGCTCCGCCAAAATCTCATTCTCAACATTTTCATCCAATGATTCCAATGCTTTTTTGTAATAAGAATATGAACCGTCAGGATTATTCATATCGGAATAAATATTCCCTAAAAGAATACATGCACTAACCATAAGTGATTGAGGTGTATCAACCGAATAAATAACCTTTTTAACAGTTTCAATTGCACGCTCGTGTTTATACATTTTATAGTATAAATCTGTCATTTCATAGTGCAGATAAGTAAGATTAATAAGCTCATTATGCTGTATATAATACGTTTCAACAAGCTCATAATAATGACTTGATGACGAATAATTTCCAATTTCTTTATAAAGTTTAGCCAATTTTGCACGAACCTCAACAAGACTCGGCAAATCCAACCCTTCAGCATCCAAAATTCTAAGATAAGCTTCGATTGCGTCAGTATATTTTTTATCCTGAGCAAGATTATTTGCTGATTCTATTTGTTTTGAAATACTTATTTCTGCTTCTGTTTTAGGAACTTCAACCTCAGGAGGCTTTTCTTCTTTGATAACAGGTTGTGCAGTTTCTTTAATACCTTCTTGAATATTATGAATACAATTTGTATGATATTCGATTTCCGCACGCATTGCCTGACGTGAAATCAACAAAGCACGGTTTTTTAAAGCTTCTTTTAACTGTCCTTCATAAATCCCGATAATGTATTTATGCAGTTTAATTTCGGTTTTTTCAGGAATAGAAATATCAATATCCTGCAAGAAATAATCCTGAACATAGATTGTTTCATCTACCTGAAAAATCATCAAATTGGTTTTCAAATACTCTATAGAAAATTCGTCATATAATTCAAAAACTGCAAGAGCATTGAATGAAAGTCCATGTCTTATTGTTCTTAAGAACCAGAAAAAATTTCTGATAGTTGTCGGAATAAGATTAATATAAGTAGCACCTAAATAAGAATCAAAACTCATTCCTGATTGGGCAAATTTTTGTAAAAACTCACTCAAATCAACTTTCATTGCCTGAATAATTTTTACTGTCAAAGCTGTGTAATAATAGTATCCGCGCGTATATTTATAAAAATCTTCTAGAGTTCCTTCTGCTGCAACAATTTGATTCGAAGCTAAAAAATCTTTAAAAACTTCTTTTGTAAAAGCTTTTAAGAAAATTTTTCTGTCTTCACTTGCTCCTGACAGAACCTCGGTATTCATAGCACGTGTAGAAACAATTATTTTAACATTTTCTTCTTTCAAAAGTTTTGAAAAACATTCAGAAACAAGAGCCTTATTCTCATCCAAAATATCATCCAACGAATGAAGAATAATCAAAAAAGGTTTTTTAATAGAAGAAATCTGCTGTTGAAATTTAACATTCAAAGTTGTAATCTTTGCATTCAGATTAATAGCTTTTGAAATAGAAAGATTGTCAATAATATCACTGAAAGCAAGCAGAATATCATCACAAACAGTTGCATTTTTACAATAATATTCGAGTTTAATAACATCTTTATTCAAAAACTCGGTAATATAGTTAATAAACTGGCGTTTACCCGTTCCCATAAACCCGTGAATATAAAGAAACTTTTCATCTGACGCAATAAAATCAATAGCTTTGAATATATCAGCATAATTATTTTTAAGCAAAAAAGGGTTAATCTTATCGGAATTCGGTAAAATTATATTATCTTTTTCAAGAGAACTGTTCAGAAATTCATAATCCATATAATGATTTTAAATGATATTGAGGCTTTTTGCAAACATGTTCGTGTTAAAATAAAATTATGCTAATATCAGAATTTGATTATGAATTGCCGGAAGAGCTGATTGCACAAAAACCGACAGAAAAACGCGAACAATCTAAAATGATGGTTCTAAATAGAACCAGTCATACTATTGAGCATAAAAATTTCTTTAATATAGTTGATTATCTTGATGAAAACTGTATTTTGATACTCAACAACACAAAAGTTATGCCTGCACGTCTTTATGGTTATAAAGATACAGGCGCAAAAATTGAAATTTTCTTACTTAAAGAAAAAGAAAACCACATCTGGGAAGTCCTAATCCGTCCATCAAAACGCGTAAAAGTCGGAACAACCGTAAAAATCAGTGATGAATTGTTAGTAGAAATTCTTGAGCCGTTGGAAGATGCAGGAAAATGGCTGGTAAAAATGGTTTATGAAGGTAATATTTTTGAAATATTACACAAAGTCGGAAATATTCCGCTTCCTCCATATATTGAACGTAAAATGGCTGATGATGAAATCAAAAAACTTGATTTTGAGCGTTATCAAACAGTTTATGCAAAAGACGAGGGCTCTGTTGCAGCACCGACAGCAGGTTTACATTTTACTCAGGATATTTTGGAACAGTTGAAAAACAAAGGTGTTAAAGTAGGTTATGTTACTCTGAATGTTGGAATAGGAACTTTCCGCCCTGTTAAATGTGACAATATTTTAGATCACAAAATGGATTCTGAAAGTTTTGAAATCAGTGAAGAAACAGCAAACCTGATTAACCGCGCAAAAGTAGAAGGCAAAAAACTTGTAGCAGTAGGAACAACAACGGTTAGAACATTAGAAACTGCTTACAAACAGTTTGGCGAAATCAAAGCCTGCCGTTCAGCTTCCGAATTATTCATTTATCCTCCGTATGAATTCAAAGTAGTCGATAAATTAATCACAAATTTCCACTTGCCAAAATCAACATTGCTCCTGCTTGTAAGTGCTTTAGCAACTAAAGAATTCATTTTTGAAGCTTACGCAGAAGCTATAAAAAATAAATACCGTTTTTACAGCTACGGTGATTGTATGTTTATAAATTAATTTTACTTTCTTTTATATTCCTTTAACCAATTCATGCGGATAAACATTGAGAGCTTCTGCTATTACAAAAATCTGTGTTGTTGTAACACCATAAGCTTCGCCATTTTCTATTCTTTTAAGATATTGGAGTCTTATACCTGTTTTTTGAGAAACTTGTTCTAATGATATCTCTTTTAGTTCTCTGATATATTTGATATTTTGACCTAATATTTTAAATATTTGAATGTCTCTTTTATCCATTTTAACCTTTCCAATTACTTTCCTACGGAAAGTATACAACAATGTCTATACATTGTAAAGTATATGTAAAGTAAGAGGAATTTAGATGAAAAAGAAATTATATAAAAGCGGCAATGCTTGGGCATTATTAATACAAAAAGCTTTTTTACAACTTCTTGATATTGACCCTGAAGTTGATGAAGTTGAAATTGATATTACAGATAAAGTTTTGCATGTTAAAAAAGCAGAAAAATCAGGTGATGTATAAATTTTTCTGTGCTAAACTAAACACATAATACGAGGTAATATAAATGTTAGACATTAAATTAATTAGAGAAAATCCTGAAAAGATTAACGAACTTTTGAAAAGAAGAAATCCTGAGTTATCAATTGACAAAGTTTTAGAAATTGATGCTGAAAGAAGAAAAATTCAGGCTCAAGCAGATGAGCTTAGAGCAAAAAGAAAATCCGAATCACAAAAAATCGGTATGATGAAAAAGAACGGCGAAAATACTGACGCTATTCAAGAAGAAGTCCGTGTTCTTGGAGATGAAATAAAAGCTCTTGAAGAAAAACAGATTGAGTTTGATACTACTCAAAGAGATTTACTCTTAAGAATACCTAACATTCCTGATGAAACAACACCTATTGGAACATCAGAAGATGATAACCCTACTGTTAAAACTTGGGGAGAACCTACAAAATTCGATTTTGAACCAAAGGCTCATTGGGATTTATGCGAAGAAAAAGGAATCGTTGATTTTGAACGCGGTGTAAAAATTTCTCAATCAAGATTCACTCTGTACAGAGGAAAAGGTGCTCGTCTTGAACGTGCTATTATCCAATTCTTCCTTGATTTACATACAGAAGAACACGGATATGAAGAAATTCTTCCTCCATTCATGGCAAACGCTAGAACTATGACAGGTACAGGTCAATTACCTAAATTCGCAGAAGACATGTACAAATGTGTGGATGAAGATTTATACTTAATCCCTACAGCGGAAGTTCCTGTAACAAACATTTATCAGGAAGAAATCTTGTCAGAAGAAGATTTGCCGAAATATATGACTGCATACACTCCATGTTTCAGACGTGAAGCAGGTTCAGCAGGTAAAGATACAAGAGGTTTAATCCGTGTTCACCAGTTCAACAAAGTAGAAATGGTTAAGCTTACAACTCCTGAATCAAGTCCGGAAGAACACGAAAAACTAACTCAAAACGCTGAAAGATGTCTTGAATTATTAGGACTTCCATACAGAAGAGTTGCGCTTTGTACTGCTGATATCGGATTCAGCGCTAACAAATGTTTTGACTTAGAAGTATGGCTTCCTTCTTATAATACATACAAAGAAATCTCAAGCTGTTCAAACTTCGGCGACTATCAGGCAAGACGTGCTAACATCAGATACAGAGACAAAGACGGCAAAGTAAAATTTGTTCATACTCTAAACGGTTCAGGTCTTGCAGTAGGAAGAACTTTTGCAGCGATTGTAGAAAACTTCCAGCAAGAAGATGGAACAATTATTATTCCTGAAGTATTAAGAAAATACACAGGATTTGACAGAATATAAAGTAAAAAAATCCCGCTCCAAGACCGAGCGGGATTTTTATTTACAATCTTAACAAATAACTTGCATATAAAAATAACTTGCACTATACTTACAAAAAACCAACACTCAAAGGGATATATTATAGGAGGTATTTATGATTCAACCAATTAATGGTATTAATTATAGCAACAGAACAAGTTTTAAAGCTTATTATGACCCGACTTGTCCAAATATACCTGCATCTATGAGAGAAAACTCAAAAGATATTATGGAGCACATGATAGACTCTGTAAAAGAAACTGTATTAAAAGGTTTACCTTCAAAAATGAAAAGTGTTGTCGAAGGTGAAAGCGGATTAAAAATATTAGATGCTAATAATTTATTAAATACAAAAACAGGTATGGCAGTCCATTTTACTCCTGATGGTATGCCTATAACTTATTCTACAACCAATAATGCCAGCGATGTAATACAAGATTCCGCTAATCAGGTTGACAAGGTATCAGACGGAATAACTCCGATTGACGGAAACAATTTTCTTGATGGTAATGGTGATTTAACACATATTTTACAAAGCGGAGATCCTGTTACTATACCTCAAGTAGATATTCCTGATGATGGAGGAGTAATAGATACTATTATAGACATAATTGATACAATTTCATAATAATTAAAGAGGTTACTATGCAAGTTTCACTATCACAAAAACTAAATCAACCAATTTCAATACAAAATTCCACTCAGTTGCAAACGTATAACAAACTCAAAGCCAATAATACCAAAGACAGTCTTTCATTTAAAAGCGGAGGAACAGGGTATTTAACATATTTAATTGCAAAAAATGGAATTAATGCAATTCAATCAGGAATTAAATCAAAAAAAATATATAATTTTAAACAAGAAATAAATGCCGTTTTATCAAATCCTCAAAATTCAAAAGTTGCTTTACCACATGTAATTACAGCGTTAAGCAAAACTCCAAGCGGAATAGACGAAACTTTTACTTACGGACTTTTAACAATAATGGGAAATGATATTAATACAATACGCAATATGAAATATTTAGCATTAGATAAACTTTTCCCATTAACAGATGATAATGTTCCTATAAATACGGTAGCAAAAAAAGAATTGATGAATTCACTTTTCAATGCAGGAGAATATCTTAGTGATGATTATATAAATGCATTTAGTTTACTTTCTGATAAACATTACAAACATTATAAAGAAGATTTTATAGAAAAAATTCTTTATCTTGATGCAGGTTATAAACCAACAAAAGAACCTGAACAATATATTTATAATTTAAGATTAGTACAATCTCTTGATAAAAATATTTATGGTGAATTTTTAGAATCTCATAAAACTCAAATAAACAACTTAAAACAGATTATTACAAACTTTGCAGCAACAAGGCTTGTTAGTAAAAAAAATGTTGCTTATCAAATGTACTGTCATGATTTTGATTATGCACATGAATTAACAAAATTTGGCAGACCTGCTGATTGGAAAGAAAGTTCTGAAGAAATATTCTATAGTATTGTGCAACAATATGGCAATAATCCAACAGAACTTGCTAAAAAACTGAATATAGATAAAGAGTGTGTAGAAATTATCTTAAAGGACTTAAATGCTTTGTATGCTGCTGAAAATACCTCTGATAAAGAAGAACAAATACGCATTCTTACAAACAGATTAGACGAAAAATACAACTCTGATTATAGAATAGGAATGCTTGATTACAGCAATGTTTCTTCAAGAATAAGAGATGAATTTGAAGATTCTGAACAAGCGGAAACTAAAAGAGCTGATATTTTGAATTTTATTAAGCGAACCAATATTGAAGAAGAACTTAAAGAAATATATAAATCTAAACTACAATCTCTTGATAGAAATGTAGAAAAAGCAAGCGATAATTATAACAGAAAATATGATAGAGAATTTTGGTCAGGTATGCCTTAATAGGCTCTAATCAAAAATATCTTTATATCACTTTCCAATCGTTCGATTCTTTTAACATATTTGTAATCAGTGGGTGAATTAAGAATCAAAACAACTGCAGGTTTTTTACCTGTTAGTTTTGAGTAATAAAGTGATTGCCCGATTGATTCTGCCCATTTTTTAGCAAAATCAAATTCGATTGCGTAATCTTTTGTCAAACAGTCAACTCTGGTCATATCCCAAAGAACAGCTTCTTTACGCCCAAAATCAGGAGTACACCACTGGTCTTGATAATAACTTTCAACCTGATTTGGCATCATTGTCTGCTCATCATACCATTTTGTCGGAACATAATTTAGTCCGAAATAATAAATACCCGTTGCCATTAGAATAAAAGTTATCAGAAAATGAATAGTTTTATTACTACTCTTTTTCTTTCTAGCCATTCTTTACAACCTCTAAAGTTTTATAATCATTCAAATACGGCAAATGCTCTTCCGTAATCAATTCACCCGGAAGCAAAATCGAAATCCCCGGAGGACATTCTGCAACAACTTCTGCCGAAATTCTGCCGATTGCGTCTTCTTTTGCTATAACTTCTTTATCAGCATAATAAGCATCACGAAGACTCATCATAATTTTTGGCTCTAACATTGGCATGTGTTTTCTGTTTTCCAGATAACAAATATCCATATAATTATCACGCGCAATTTTTTCCAAACAATCAGCAAGATATTTGAAATCAGAGCGTTTATTTCCGAGATTACAAAGAATCAAAACCCCGATATCGGAAGCTGATTCAACTTCTATATTAAAATCAATTTCTAAGATTGATTCAAGTCTTTTTCCGGAAAGTCCGTCAATCTTAATAAACACTTTTGTTACATCAGTCATATAACCAAAGTCCGTTTTCAACTGATGAAGATTAGGGATATTATCTAATCTGGTTCTTAAATATTTTGCATTTTTAACGGTTCTGTCCAAAAGTGCCTGACCTGATTTTGACTGCAAAGTTGCTCTTGCTGCATCCAAACTTGCAAGCAATAATAGAGACGGGCTTGTTGTGTGTAAAAGTTTCAAAGCTTTTTCTACAGAATCAGGATTTATTAAAGAATCTTTTGCAATATGCAGCATTGAACTCTGCGACATACTTCCGCCTGTTTTGTGAAGCGAATGTACAACCGCGTCAGCGCCAAGTTTGAGTGCAGTTGTAGGAAGATGTTTATTAAAGTTCCATAAACATCCATGAGCCTCATCAACCACAAGTGGAACATTGTATTTTTTACAAACTGCGCTGATTGATTTAATATCCGAAACAACGCCTTCATAAGTCGGATTAGTTATCCAAACCAAACCAACGTCATCGTTATTTTTCAAAATTTCTTCAATCGTACTTGCCTGAATACTTCCCCAAATAGACCAATCGTCAATTCTTGATGGACAAATCCAAACAGGTTCTGCTCCAGAAATCATCAAACCTGTAAGAGCTGAGCGGTGGCAGTTACGATTAATAATAACTTTTTTACCTTTTTTGGTAAGAGCCATTCCTATAGCAAGATTACCCGCAGTCGAACCGTTCAGCAAAAAGAAAGTTTTTTGTGCACCAAAAGCTTCCGCCGCAAGTGCTTGAGCTGCACCAATAGGGCCTGTTGCAGGATGTAATGTTCCTAAATTATCAAACTCATCGGTTGTATCAATAGATAAAACTTTATCACCCACAAGTTTTTTAAAATCCTTAAACACAGCCTTGCCCTTTGTATGTCCCGGAATATGGAACTGATATGTAGGATGTTCATAAGCTGTCTTTAGAGCTTCCACAATAGGAGCTTTAATCTTTTCTTGTACTTCGCGATTTGTTCTGGTAAATTTTGCCATAGTACCATGTATAATACTCTAAAATAAAAAAATTTGCTATTTTTTATAAAATACTCTTAACAAAATCATCAGCTGAGAGTTTTTTACCTGTTAACCTTTCAATCAATTCATTTTCTTCCATTGATGTTCCATATTGGAAAAGATTTTTTTCTAAGTATGATGAAGTATTAGGATTATCCGTCAAATTTTCAAGATGATTATAGATTTGAGCTTTAATAAGTGTTGCTCTAAAATAATTTTGATAATATGCAGGGTGTGAAAGATAATGAGGAATTGAAGCCCAGCCGTTGTCAGGTTCTTCGTTTTCATATCTTAGCAGATACTTTACTTTCAAATCGTGCCAGAGTTGTTTCAAATCCTGCTCAGGATTTTTATACATTTCTTTTTCAAAATTAATAATTACCTGAGAATGAGCAATAAAATTTGCTTCGTCTTTTCTGAATGTTTGTTTAAATTCTTCTAAAATATCATCTGGAACAATATTTTTAAGAATATTTTCTCTTTTTTGTAAATCACCCATCATCATTGCTACAGCTTCTGTCATAGCAGGATAAGTTTGGCGGTCAATAAACGGCAGGTCACGAGAGATTCCGAGTGCATAAACACAATGTCCCATTTCGTGATTAAGTGTATCGAGACTACGGGTATTATTGGTAAGATTAGCTAAAATTCTTGCATCTTTTCCCGCATCAATATCAAAACAGAATCCGTGGGTATTTTTACCTTTTCTCGGGAATAAATCTAAGGTAAGTTTTCCTTCTTCCAATAATTTATCCACATCATAACCCATATTTTTATAAGTTGTTTTAGAAATCTCTACAATTTGTTCTTTATCTCTAAAACATTCATTAACTTTTTTAGCAGGGTCATTATCCAGTAAAAGTCCGTAATGATATGATTTTAATTCATTTACTCCGAAGAATTTTTTCAATTCATTTTGTTTATCTTCAATAATTGTTTTTATTACATCTTTTGATTTTGAATAAACTTCTTCTAAGAGGTCTGAGAGGTCATTCATGTCCACTTCGTAATCTTCTGCAAGTTTGTATTCAAAATAATTAGAAAAACCTTTTTTAAGGGCAAAAGCGTTTCGCATTTTTGCAAACTCTTTTAAATCTTCAGCAATTAAATCAGCAGCTTTTATATTAGCTTCGTAGGCTTTTTTTCTAATTTCGGGATTTGTTTCTGTTTGAAGAATTTTTTGGATATCAACTCTTGAAACTTCTTTGTCATCTATTTTTAGAACGTAAGAATTATATTTTTGAGCAATTTCGTTTTCTTTATTACGTAATTGTTTTAAATCATCTCCTGTATTTAGTTCTTCCTCAAAATCTTTAAGAATGTTTTTTAATTGTTTTTGCTGGTGAGGATTAAGATTATTTTTATCTATTTTTTTGAATTCATTATAGAAATTTTCGTCTTTAAAAAGATTAGAGTAATTATCTTGAGCTTTTGTCATTTTTTCCATATTTTCCTGAGTAGAATTTATATAGAAATCCCAGTCAGCACAACACATTTCCAAATATTTTTGATACCAAATTTCCGAAAACTTATCTCTAATTTTTTCAAACATTCTATTTTTCCTTTTTTATTATTAATAATATTATATTTATATATTATTATATTAAATCATCTTCTTCATCATCTAGTTTAATTATTTGTAGATAAGTGGTGGAAATAGTTATGAATATTGAGTTTTTCATGTTCAAAGATATGTAGAAAGATTGTAGAAAAGTTGAAAGTTTTCTACATTTTTCTACATAAAAGATTAGATAATTTTCTAATCTTTATTTTTATTGTCAAAACATGTTCATAACTCAAAAGTTTTCTACATAGTTTTCTACATGTTTTTTCTTATTTCTTTAAGTCTTTTAATTTTTTCTTTGTGTTGCTGTTCAAACCCTTTAATTGTTTTTTCACGGAATTTTATTATTCTGTTTTTAGCAATTTCAATATCTGATTTAATAGAAATTAAATCATCATCTTCTAATGAGCTTAATTCATCTTGTGCTTCAACAAGTTCATTTATTAGATTTTCGAATTGTTTTGTAATCATCATACGCATTCTAAGACTCAAGATATACCTCCAATTTCTCATATTGTTTGTGAATAAAGCGAGTAATATCATTAGCCCAGTAAATTTGCATATACTCCTCGTCAAAGGGGCATTCATCGAGTGAAAGAATCATGTCCTCCAAAATTTTGCAGTAAATATATGCACTTAGTAGTGCTTCTTTTGCGTATTTTAGTGATAGTTTGCGTTCCAGATTGTTTATGAACATAAAATTAATTTTTCTAAATTACTGTAAATTGGCTATTATAGGTGTATAAATACTATCCCATAGTTTTTAAATTGTCAAATGATTTTTTACAATTAATTTAATGGGTAGAAAATCATTCAAATATAGCAAAATTTTATGTAAAAGAGTGGGAAAGAAAATTGCACTATTACGTCGTGAAAAACAAATGATACAGGACGAATTATCTTTTAATGCAAATATTTCTACCAGCTTTTTAAGTGCTATTGAAAGAGGTAAGACCGATGTAACTATAACCACGTTGGAACATCTCGCTAAGGTGCTTAATGTGGAAATTACTGAATTTTTTGTTTCTTAAAATTAATTTTGAAATACTATCTATAAGCTTATTTTAACTATAAATCAACTATCGGGTAATTTAAAATAAGAAATGATATATTATATCATTTCCGTAATGGGTACTAGGGCTTTTAAATACGATAAAATATTAACTCGGAAATTTGGGCAAAAAATTGCTTTTTTGCGCAAAAATATGAATATTACTCAAGAAGAATTAGCATTTCGTATTAACATATCCCCAAGTTATATGAGTTCTATTGAGCGTGGTGTAACAGATACAACAATATCAACAGCAAAAAGATTGGCAAAAGCTTTAGGCATATCGTTATCAGAATTATTTAATATATAATTAGTTAAATGTAAGGAACAAAATGTCTTTAGATAGAAAATTGATAAGAAATGGTAATGGTTGGGCAATGTGTGTGAATTCAACTATATTAGCATTTTTGGATGTAAACCCTGAAACCGATATGGTTAAATATACTATGGAAAATGATAAGCTAATAATTACTAAAAGTGATAAAAAAATAAATAAGAATCATTAAATGAATTACAATAATTTGGGTAAATTTATAAAAGCTGAAAGATTGAAACAAAATGTTTCATTAAATGAGTTTGCTTTATCCAATGATATTGACCCTGCAATTTTATCCCGTATTGAAAATTTAAAGCAGGATATTAAAATGAATATATTAAACAAAATTGCTAATGGCTTTAATAAAACACCTGCTCAATTTTTAACAGAATTTGAAAATGCACAGTTATAGTTTCAATTGCAAATTATTTTTTTACACTGGAATCCACATAGACATTATTAAAATACTTATTCGCAACCCTGATAATATCCGAAGCTGTTACTTCATCAATCATCTTTGTATATGTATCCAAAAAGTCGTAGCCGAATCCCATAGCCTCAAACAAGCCAGTGTTTGTTGCTTTTTCGGAGTTTGTTTCCATCGCAATAATAAATGCACCTTTCAATCTGTCTTTAGCATCGTTTAGTTCACTGTCAGAAACAAATTCCATCTTTAATTTTTCGATTTCTTTCTTAATCTTGTCTCTTGAATAATTCAAAGTATCAGGATTTGTACCGACATAAGTTATAAAGTTTCCACCCAATGCTTTTGGTGTATAATTTGAACCCAGCTGATATGCTAGACCGTCTTGCTCTCTAAGGCTTCTGAATATTCTGGAGCTCATTCCGCTTCCAAGAATTGTATTAATAACTTTTAGAGTCACAAAATCTTTTTTATCGCTGATTCCGCAAGTCTGCCATCCGAGGAACAACCACGCTGTCTGCAAATCTTTTATGTTTTGTGAAACAACTTTTGGCTGAGTCAGTTTTGTAACTTTATAATCAGAATACTTGAATGCAGGTTGTCTTGCTTCGTTCAACATTGAACCAAACGAATTAATCATTTTGTTTTCATCAACATTTCCATTAACAGAAACTACAATGTTTTTTGAATCAAGAATTCTGTTATAATATCCGCAGATATCCCCTCTGGTCACAGACGGCAAAGCTTTTTCAATAATCTTATTAGAATGTGAATAAACACTGTTTTCAAAAATCAATGTTTTATAATTTTCCAGTGCAATATTCATTGGAATATCACGTTTTTGTTTAATAATATTCAAAATTTCAGAGCGTTTTTTCTCAATCTCATAATCATCAAAAACCGCATTATTAAGTAACTCATCCAGTATTTCCAGAGTTAAGTCAATCTGTGCGGTTGTTGTTTGAACATTGATTGCAAAATAATCTTCACTAATAGAAGGTTCAATCTGAATCCCGTTTTCTTCCATCAGCTGCGCAAGTTCCTGAGCCGAATATTTTTTTGTACCTTTAAGCAGAGTTCCTGCCATCAAAGTTCCTTCGCCGATTTTCTTTTCAACAAACTCTCCTCCGCGTACAATAATATCAATCGCAATAATATCGTTGTTATCGTGTTTGTTGATTAATAAAGTTGATTTGTTATCTACAATATATTTAGTAGTACCTTTATTTTTGCTAATTTTTTGAGCAGTGTGGTTAGTTATTGTGCAGGAAACTTTTTTCTCCATATTATTTGGAAGAACTTGTGAAACAGCACTTTTATTAACGCCTAAATATTTTTGTGCAGCGTCCTGAACCTGTTTTGCGGTTACTTTTTTGATATTGGAAATATAGTTTTTGTAAAAATCCGGATTTCCTGTCAAAGCTACAACATAACCGAGTTCGGAAGCTATGTTTGAGGTTGATTCTCTTGAATAGTATGTTTCCTGTTCAATCATTTTTTTAGCAGTGTTAAGTTCTTCTTCCGTAACACCATATTTTTGGATATTACAGATTTCATCAAAAACGGATTTTTCCAGTTTTTCTGCGTTTGCAGGGTTAAAGTTTGATGTAATATAAACAATTCCATCATCTCTGAAACTACCGTTTGAAGCAGAGATTGCATAAGCCAAACCTTTTTGTTCTTTTATATTTTTATAAAGTCTTGAGGTTTTTCCTCCGCCTAAGATTTGTGATAAAACATCAAGTGCGTAAGTATCGCAATCATTGATATCAGTTCCTCTAAAGCCAATCATCATATATCCTGACTGAGTATCAGTGTATTCAACTTTTCTTTTTTGTGAAGTTAGAGGATGTTCTTTTTTGAACGAATTTCTTACAGGTTTTTTATAATCTTGACTGAAATATTGTGCAACTTTTTCCAAAGTTTGGGCTGTATCAACATCTCCGATAACAAGAGTTACCATATTTGACGGTGAATAGTATTTATTAAAATAATCTAAAATTTCTTTTCTTGTAATAGTGGAAACAATTTGGGATGTACCGATTACTTTTCTTTTATAAGGATGATTTGTGTACATCAGGGTGTTAAGGTTTTCATAAACTTTTTTAGAAGGTGTGTTTCCGTCTTTGGAAATTTCTTCTAAAACAACTTTTCTTTCCTGTTCAAGTTCTTTGCTCGGAATCTGCGGGTTAGTAAGCATATCGGAATGAAGTTCAAGAGCTGTATTAAAGTATTCGGACGGGATTGTAATATAGTAGTGGGTGAAATCTTTGCTTGTAGCAGCGTTTATAACAGCACCTTTTGATTCAAGGATTCTGTCAAATTCTCCCGCAGGATGTTTTTTTGTGCCTTTGAAGAATAAATGTTCAAGAAAATGTGATACACCGTTATTTGTATCATCTTCGTTTATTGAACCTGTTTTAACCCATGTATCTATGGTTACAATCGGGTTATTGCGAACCTCTTGAACAATAAGAGTTTGTCCGTTAGGCAGTTTTTGTACGGTAAAATCCGATGCAAAAACAGATAAAGAACACATAAATACAAAAGCTGTTATAAATATTTTTTTAAACATTACACTCACCCCTCTAATGATATTTTCTATAATAATATATTGAGGAAAATTTTTCCAGTTGATAAGTGGGATAATTTTGTATTAGAATCAAATAAAAGAAAGGATGTGTGTATGAGAATATCACCAATTAACAATGTTTACACAAATTATAACAGCTCTTTTAAGGCAAAACCTGCTCAATCTGTTGTATCAAAGATTGCTAATAAAGCACTTTTGCCAACTGCTGTTTGTGCTTATGTTTTTTCACCGTTATTAGGAGCTCAAACACAGCCTAAAGAAGAATTTAATCAGGTTCAATACAAAAAAGAATTTGTAATGGATGATGAAAAATACACGATGAGTTTTGTTAATACAAGTGAAGTTTTTGGTGAAAAAGCTGTTTCAGAAATTTATTTTACACCTAAAGGTAAAAAAGCAGTACCATTGAGATTAGAAGAAATGACAAAAACTGTTTCTGACAATGGTTATAATGTTAGTGTAACTGTTTCAGAATCTGATTCAATAAGTTACGAAATAGATCTTCCAAAAGAAATCGGCGACGAATTATTAAATCTTTATGATGGCAAAACAGACTTATTCGTAATCCCCGGATTCAATACATATTCAGAAATAAACGCAAATTAACCCAACCCTTGTTATAAAAAAGTACTTGCTTATTTCCAAAATATATATTAGAATTCCTTTATACTAGTATAGAGGATATTGGAATTCTATGAAGAAAGCATTATTGATTGCATCGGTTTTGTTTATTGCGGTAATTTCTACGGCTTGTATAAACAATATTGCAGTTCAAGAACTTAATAATAAAGCAGCTGAATATATGGAAAAAGGTAATTATGAAGCTGCTGTTAACAGATTGGAAGCAAGTATTGACCTTGATTCTACTATGTATGAAACATATTATAATCTGGGTATTGCTGCTACTAAAGCAAAAAAATATGATGTCGCAATCGAGGCATTGGAAAACGGTTTGAAACTAAAACCTGATTATGCGGATTTTTATTATTCTTTAGGTGCTGCTCAGTATGAGTATGCTAATGAGCTTGCAGAAGATAAAGTTGAAGAAGAAGATATGGTTAAAGCACCTGCGGAAGACGATATTAAGAAATCAGAAGAGCTTAAAAAATCTGCTTTAGAAAATCTTCAAAAGTATCTTGAAATGAATCCTCAGGCTGAAGATAAAGCGGATGTTGAAGCTTTGATTAATGATATTAATAAGGTTGAAGAAGCTGAAAACAAAACAATAGTGGTAGAATAATGTTTGCCTCACATTCACAGATTTTATGCACCGTTTTTGGTGTGAATATATATTTTTATGGTGTAATTTTAGCATTGGCTATTGTTGCAGGTACTTTTGTATCTGATTATTTTGGAGAAAAGTTTTTCGGGTTTAAGAAAGAAACAATTATTGATTTAGCGCCGTATCTTGTAATTTTTGGGATTGTTGGTGCAAGACTTTATTATTGTTTGTTGAACTATAGTTTTTATATGCGGTTTCCGACTGAAATTTTGGCGATTCGTCATGGTGGAATTTCGATTCATGGTGCTATTTTAGGCGGATTAATCGGGTTGTTTATTTTTGCAAAACGCAGAAAACTTTCTGCATTCAGACTTTGTGATGTTTCTGCAATCGGATTAGCTCTGGCTCAATCAATCGGCAGATGGGGGAATTTCTTTAATTCTGAAGCTTTCGGAACACCTACTAATCTGCCCTGGAAACTCTATATTGCACCTCAATACAGACCGATTCCTTATCAGGATGTGAATTATTTTCATCCGACTTTTTTGTATGAAAGTATTTTAGATTTAGTAATTTTTGGAGTTCTGGTTCTTATTCTTAAAAAAAGTTGGAATAAAAAAGAAGGTGATTTAGCACTTATTTATTTGATTTTATATTCTTTTGCAAGAATAGGTGTTGAAACACTAAGAATTGATAGTGTACGTGATATTTTCGGTATTCCTGTTGCGATATTTGTTTCAATATGTATAATAATCGTATCTTCAATAGCGTTATTTATAAGGAAGCCATGAAAGCAGTTTTATTTTACGGACCACAGGATATAAGATACGAAAACACAATGATTAAACCTTTAGCTAAAGGTGAAATTTTGGTTAAAATTGAGGCTGCATTGACTTGCGGAACTGATGTTAAGACATTCAGACGCGGTCATCCTGTTTTGATTAAAAGTATTCCTTCAGGGTTCGGTCATGAGTTTTCGGGAATTGTTTCCAAGGTTGCGGATGATGTTACTAATGTAAAAGTCGGTGACAGAGTTGTTTGTGCTAATTCGGCTCCTTGCGGCGAATGTTTTTACTGCCGAAGAGAAGAATATAATCTTTGCGAAAATTTGAATTTATTAAACGGAGCTTATGCGGAATATATTGTAGTTCCTGAGCGTATTGTTAAAAAGAATACATTAATATTACCTGATAATTTGCCGTTTGAAAAAGCTGCTTTTTGTGAACCTTTAGCAAATGTTGTTCACGGTGTAGAAAGAACTGATATTAAAGCGGGTCAGACTGTCGGTGTGATTGGTATTGGTCCGATTGGTTTGATGTTTGCGCGTCTTGCGAAGCTAAAAGGTGCAAGAGTTATTGTTGCGGGAAGAAATCCTATGAAACTGAAATTGGCGGAAGAATTTGCTTATGCTGATGAAGTTGTTGATTTGAAGAAATATAATAACCCTGAAAAGATTTTTAGAGAGTTTTCTGAAGAGAAAAAAGGTTTGGATGTAGCAATTGAATGTGTCGGTATGCCTGAGATTTGGGAACTTATTTTCTCATGTGTGCGCCCCGGCGGTACGGTGCATTTCTTTGGCGGATGTAAATCAGGCTCAACCGTAAGTTTTGATACAACAAAAATGCATTACGGCGATATTAAGTTGATGAGCGTATTCCACCATACACCAAAGTATTTTAGACAAGCACTTGATTTAATCTCATCAGGTCAGGTTGAAGTGGAAAAACTCATTACAGATACTCTTCCGCTTGAAAAAGTTGAATACGCAATGGAACAACACATCGCGGGTAATGCTATTAAGTTTTTAATTAAACCGTAAGATTACTTTTTAAACAAATTCTTCAAATCCGTAACAGTCGTTTTCAGAGCATCTTTGTTTGTTGAGATAACTTCTTTTACTCCTTTGACTGTATCGCTCAAATCCTCGTTAACAGTATCTTTTAGTGTTTTTAATGTTTCTATGGCACTTGTTGTTTCAAGAGCGGATGTATCAACTTTAGTAAGCCATTTGAATGACTTAATAGAACTTGTACTTTCCAAACCGCCGTTAAACATTACTTTAAAATCTTTGTGTCCTGTGCTTGTTCCTGATAGAGCAGGAATTTCTGAAATATTTTCTCCTTTAGGGTCTGTTGTCATTGTGTTAACAATTGAAGATGTCAGCGCGCCGAATTTCGGTATTGCTGAAAGAAGCTTGTCTGCTGATAAATCACCTATAGGCCCTAAAAGTGCTACTACAGTGGAATCCAAACGACCCAGAACAGTAACATTTGTTGTTCCGTTTATGAGATTATATTTGCCGAAAACATAATATGCAAGGGTTGCACCTGTACTTTTGATTGACTTAATATCAGCCCAGCCGTTTAAGAAAGTCATATTTCCTTCTATATAATCAAATTTTGCTGTGTTTTTGATTCCTGCAAGATTAGATAATGCTGCGGTTGTTGATTTAAGAATTGTGTTACCTGCAATATTACCTGCACCAAAGAAGTTTTCCAGTCTTCCGATTGAACCGAATGAACCATCAGTAACTTTGAACGACAAATTCCCCTTCATTGAGCGCATCATATCATTATAATCCGCAACAGTCAGCGTTAATTTTGTATCAAAACCGAGTGTTCCTGAGAGCGCATTTTTAATTCCTGCTGCACCATAGACGGCTTTTTCCGCGTTCATGCTGTCACCGGCAAAATTAATAGTTGTTTTTGCATTTGTAAGGTTATAAATAATATCACCCCAGATTTTACCGTCAAAAGCGCTTCCTTTAAGATTTGTCAGATAGAAATTTTCGCCTTTTAAAGAAAAATCGGAAGTAATATTTTCTCCAACAATCCCGCCTGATGCAAATTTTGCAACAGAAGCGTTTCCGTTAAGGATTGTACCGTTAAGTTTTGCGCTCAAGTTTTCCATTGTTACAGGAATTTCAGGAATATTAAGAGATGGAACATTTACTGTTCCTGATAAAATCGGATTCATCATGTTTCCTGAAATAGCAATATTTCCGTTGAATATCATTTTTGATTTATCAAACATCGGCACAACTATTGTTGAATCTTGAGCGTTGAAAACAAGATTCAATAATGATTTTGCTGCATTTATATCTCCTGTTAAAGTGGATTTGATATCACCTGTGGTAACAAAATTAAGTGCTATTTTTTCAGTTAAATAGTTCTTTATTGTTCCGTTTACATTAAAATTAATCTTTTCAATTTTCACAGGTGTTTGAGTAACTTCAATCACATCTTGAGTTATGTTTGCCTGTGCTTTTGGAACAGTAACAGAAATATTTGCAGGAATATTTTTGATAACAAGATTATTTACACCTGCTGTTGCAGTCGGATTTATTTTATCCAATTTTCCGACAATATCAGCTTTCAAATTAACCTGACCGTTAATATTGTTTTCTTTTAATAATGCAGCCTGACCTGCTGCTACAACAAGTTCTCTTAAATTAAGATTCTGTGCAATCAAATGCAAATCAGCTATAGCGGTTTCACTAATTGTTCCATAGAATTTCAAAGGCTGGTTAAGGATAGAAAATCCTATGTTTTTAATATTAATATTGTTGTTATCTAACGTAATATCCGCATTAATATTATCAATATTTACATCATACAAACCGTAGCGAAGTTTTGCGGAAGGTATTTTCAAATACCCGTTAGAGTTAACTTTTTTCATATCAGATTTGATATTGAAATCCGCATCGAGTTTGCCGTTTGCAGTTAGTGTTTGTAAATCATTAATATTGAATGTCATTGCAAGAGCATTAACAATTTTGATTATGTTATTTAATTCAACATTGGATTTGAAACACATATCAATTTTATTTTTAGCTAAATTACCTGTTAAAACTGATTTTTCATTCTCCGCTGTATAAATATTTGAGTCAATATCAATCTTTTTGTTTTTGAGTTTTAGACAAATATCACTTGGAGGAAGGTTAATAACAGATAAATTATCAACTTTGATATAACCATTTGAATGGTCTTTGAGCATTGTCAAATCTACATCAGCATTAGCCGTAATTTTATAGTCATAAAGTCCTTTAAAAATATCAATAATATTAAATTTAACAGGTTCTTGTTTTATACCTTCGTCCTGAGGCTGAGGATTGAATACCAAGTCATGCAGATTCAAATCAGGCATAATTTTATTATTGATTTTGATGTTATAAATAAACTGTTCTCTGTCTGCCAATCTCATTGAACCGCTGCCTGAGATTTTTACACTCTTATCAAGAATAAAATCTGTTACGGCAGTTTTTTCACCCTTAATAACATAAGACTTTCCTGTCGGGATGTCTTTAATATCAATATTATAGTTATCAATTCTAATATCAGGGAGATGGTTTGATAATCTGAACCCGAAAGGAAGTTCCATAGGTTCTGCATTTGTTTCGGATGTAGTTTCAGGAATTTCTATTCCCGCAATACTTCCGTCTTTATTAACTCCAAGAGTAACATTAAGATTTTCAAGGCTCACAATATCAACTTCAATTTTTCTTGCAAGAATTGGAAGCAAAGACATTTTTGCTTGAAAATTATCTGCACTCATTAGATTTTCGAGTTCAAATTTTTCTATTTTTATTCCTGCTGTGAGTTTTGGAGTGGTTACGAATTTAATATTTTCGATTTTGGAATTTAATCCTGATGCCTTATGAATTTCATCATTAATCTGCGGTACATAACTGTTTACTATAGGATTAACCGCAAGTGGTGCAAGTAAAAACAATGCATATATTCCTAAAACAGAACCGCCCAAAATTTTCAATATTTTTGTATTCATAAAATATCCCTCCAAGATTATTATAATCTAAACAAAACTTTACATTTAGGGCAATTTTCTATATGTGTTTGGTTTAATATACATGTGTGAAAGCAAGGAGTGTGGTTATGACTTATTCTTACTCAGGTCCTTTAACTTATGGACAGCAAGATCCTACAATGTATGACGGTATGACTTATAAAAAACCTTCATCAATACCTTATGCAGCGGGAGGTTTGGTTCTTGGTGCAGCTGCGGGCGGTTTTGCAGGCAGTAAGATTAATCCGTTTGTGTCAAAAGACGGGAAAGCTTCTGATACTTTTGCTAAAAGTGTTCATGATAAAGTTATTGAAACCGCAGCGGATGCTGAAAAAAACAGTTATAAACAAGGTCAGGAAATCTTAAAACAAATTGATAAAATCAGTACCCCTGAAGAGTTAAAGAATTTAGCCGATACAAACAAGGAAGCTATGAAAAATGTTTGTACGGAATTGGGTCAAACTCCTGAGGAGTTTTTGCAAAATGTGACCGAAGAAAATTTATCTGCTAATAAGAAAACTATTAAAGAAAAAATCAATGCAGGCAATAATACTCGTTATCAGGATATAAAAAACAAGATTCAGGCATGTTGGAATAAAGAATCGAAAAAATTTGAAAAGGCTGATAGTGTAAAACAGGAAGTTTTTGACGCGATAAAAGATTCTACAAAAGGTGTTAAAGGAAAACTAATCGCCAAATACGCAGCTATTGCAGGTGTTGCAACCGGTGCAGCAGCATTTGTTGCACATAAAATATTTACAAACAAAAACAATGTTTAGTGTATAATTAGGATATGAAGTATCCGGAATTAGAAAGATTAGTTGATATCGTTGCAGCATTAAGAAGTGAGAACGGCTGTCAGTGGGATAGAGAACAGACTCATAAATCATTGCGTCCAAATATGATTGAAGAAGCTTACGAAGCAGTTGACGCAATTGATGACGGTGATGTTGCAAATCTGCGCGAAGAACTCGGAGATGTTCTTTTGCAGGTTGTTTTGCATTCACAGATTGCAAAGGACGATAACGAGTTTGATATTGAAGACGTGGCGCGCGAATTATCCGAAAAACTTATTCACCGTCACCCTCACGTATTTGGTGATACAAAAGTTTCTTCAACAAAAGATATTGTAGATAACTGGGATAAGCTTAAAAAAGAAGAAAAGACTTACCGCAAATCCGTGCTTGACGGTGTTTCTAAATCACAGTCGGCATTGATGTCAGCACAAAAAATCAGTAAAAAAGTTGTTAAGGTCGGGTTTGAATGGGACTCGGTTGAAAGTCTTCACAAATGTATTCAATCAGAATATGCAGAATTTGAAGAAGCAGTTCAATCAGGTGACAAAGACAAAATGGAAGACGAGATGGGCGATATATTTTTCGCAACTGTCAATCTTGCACGCTGGCATAAGATAGATGCGGAACAAGCGCTTTTGAGAGCTAATAAAAAATTCACAAAACGATTCAAAAAAATGGAAGAAATAGCCGACAAGCCTTTGGAAGATTATTCTTTTGACGAATTTAACGATTTATGGAAACAAGCTAAGATTTTAGTTGAGGAGTAAATTATTATGAAAAAACTATTGAGCTTATTATTTATGTTATGTGTTTGTACTTCTGTTCAGGCAAAAGAGGCTTCAACTGCTTGTGCTTGTCATATTCTTGTACCAACAGAAATGGATGCGATTAAACTAAAAAGTCAAATTAAAACTTTGGATGATTTTAAATATTATGCAAAATTATACTCAAAATGTCCGTCAGGTCAACGCGGCGGTGATTTGGGATGTTTTGGCAAAGGTCAGATGGTTAAACCGTTTGAAGACTATGCTTTTAACGGAAAAATAGGTGAGGTTTCCGATCCTGTTAAAACACAGTTTGGTTATCATTTGCTGTGGGTAACAGATAGATACTAGTGCTACGCACGTAAATAAGGGACGGTGCACATTTCATAAAATTACCAACCGATTTTGTTAACTCGTCCGTGCACCTTTCGAACAAGTTACAAATGAGTTCGCATTGATTGGAAATTAGGAAAGGAAAATGAACGATGAAAAAGATTTTGACAACAATGGCTTTAGTTGCTGTATTAGCTTCAATGACACCTGCGTTTGCCGGTGGAACAGAAGGACGTCCGGGAGAGATTTCAGGACGTTCAGTAGGTGCTGCTGCACTTTCACTTTTGGTATGGCCCGGTATCGGACAGGTTGTTAACGAACAGCCAAAAGATAAAAACATTACACACGCAGTACTTGGTCTTACAGGTATTTTCAGATTCTGGTCTTGCTATGATGCCCTTGTAGACAGATCAGGCGGTGTATGGCACAATAGAATCTAAAAAAAAAGCGGGCTTTGCCCGTTTTTTTTTGTATGTTATAATACCCTTATGAAAAATAGAATTTCCGCAAACATTGCATTATTTATGACTGCTCTTATTTGGGGGCTTGGATTTGTTTCTCAAAAAGCAGGTATGGATCATATTGGACCGTTTACTTTTAACGCGGCAAGAAGCTTTTTAGGATGTATGAGTCTTCTTCCTATTATTTGCTGGGTAAAATATGCTAGACCTGATATGCGAAGTGTTGCAAAAAAATTCTATCAAAGACTTAATCTTTTTAAAGCAGGATGTTTTTGTGGGTTGGCGATGTTTATTGCAATGTCAATTCAGCAGTATAGTATTCAGTATGTTACAGCAGGTAAGTCAGGATTTATTTCTGCTTTATATATAATTTTTGTTCCTTTAATTTCAGTGTTTTTAGGTTCAAAAATTGCTAAACGAGTAATTGTTAGTGTTATTATGGCCGTTATAGGACTTTATCTTTTATGCTATCAATCAGGCGGAGGGATAAATATTTATGATATTCTTTCCCTTGTTGCAGCATTTTTCTATGGGATTCATATTTTAGTTGTTGACCATTATTCAAAAAGAGTTCATCCTGTGAAAATGTCTTGTATGCAGTTTTTGGTTGTTGGACTTTTGTCTTTGATTCCGATGTTTTTCTTGGAAACTCCGACTGCGCAAAGTCTTATGGATTGTAAAATTCCGCTTATTTATTCAGGTATAATAACCTGCGGTATTGCATATACTTTACAAATCTACGGACAAAAATATACGCTTCCAATCTTGGCAACATTGATTCTTTGTCTGGAATCTGTTTTTGCTGTTGTGGGCGGAGCGCTTATTCTGGGTGAAGTTATGACAACGCGTGAAATTTTAGGTTGTGTATTAATGATTTCTGCTGTTATTTTAGCTAATACCAAAATGGAGCAGAGATTTTAATGCTAAGGCAATTGCTTCCTGTGTTATTGCTTACGATTTCTAATGTTTTTATGACTTTTGCGTGGTATGGGCATTTGAAATTCAAAGGCTCTGCTTTATGGATAGTAATTCTTGTAAGCTGGGGAATTGCACTGTTTGAGTATTGTTTTCAAGTTCCTGCAAATAGAATCGGGCACGAATATTATACGGCTGCGCAGCTGAAGACTATGCAGGAAGTTATTACGCTTGTTGTGTTTAGTATTTTTTCGGTGTTGTATTTAAAAGAAGATTTTCAGTGGAATTATCTCGTAGGATTCGGGTTGATAATTCTGGCTACGTTTTTTATTTTCAAAAAATGGTGAGGGTTAATTCGTTGACTTTCTTATTTCTTTAAGTCTTTTGAGTTTTTCTTTGTGTTTTTTTTCAAATCCTTTGATTGTTTTTTCACGGAATTTTATTATTCTGTTTTTAGCAATTTCAATATCTGATTTAATAGAAATTAAATCATCATCTTCTAATGAGCTTAATTCATCTTGTGCTTCAACAAGTTCATTTATTAGATTTTCGAATTGTTTTGTAATCATCATGCGCATTCTAAGACTCAAGATATACCTCCAATTTTTCATATTGTTTGTGAATAAAGCGAGTAATATCATTAGCCCAGTAGATTTGCATATACTCCTCATCAAACGGACATTCTTCGAGTGAAAGAATCATATCTTCTAATATTTTGCAGTAAATATATGCGCTTAATAGTGCTTCTTTTGCGTATTTTAATGAATATTTGCGTGTTATCTTATCTATATCCATAAATAATCTCAATGGTGCTTATACGCTAGTGGTGACTTATGAGCACAAGACTTATCATAATACTATGGATTTTGAAAAAGACATCTATACTAAACTTGGAAAAAATATTCGAAAGTACAGACTAGCAAAAAACTTGTCACAAGAAAAGCTATCTGAGCTTTTAGATGCTAATTCGAAATACATTGGTCACGTTGAGCGTGTTGAACGTTATATAAGTTTGAAAAAGTTAATTCAACTTTCTCAAATTGTTGACACCCCGCTTAATATGCTTTTTGATTTTCAAGATAAAGTTTAGATTTTATTTATTATGTACAAGCTAAAAACTTTGTCTTTAGATGGTGCTTATATAGCAGTGGTGCTCTATAAGTATATAGATATAATTATTTTATGTCAAGTTTTGAGGATTATTTCTATAAGGGAATTGCAGGTAAAATACGGGAAATACGTATTAAAAAGGGGCTTACGCAAGAAAAATTATCAGAAATGCTTTCAAAAAATGAAAAATATATCGGGCATATTGAGCGCTGTGAGCGAAAAATGAGTAATACAATGATTATAAAATTGCTCGATTTGTGGAAACTGCAACCAAACGATTTTTTTAATTTCCCAAATCCTTATATTTGGAAAAATTGATTCAGCTAAATATTGTTTTTTAATATGATCAGATACTTGACAAATAGTGAATTATAGTAAATAATGAAAGCATAGGGGGAAGCCCCCGACAGATTCGCAAAAAGGTGTCGAGGACTTCACTTAGTACCCTATGAATGAGTTTTTAATGCTACTACGAGCATAGTCAATGCTACGAGTAGCATTATTATTTTGTCAATCATAGTCTTACCCTTCCTTCCTAGCCACCGATTTCTTAGTAAAACGTGTGTGGGCAAAGGCTGGTGGTACTACCCAAGCAATATTATATAATAAAATTGCCGTTGCGTAAATTATATCCTACAAATTGACAAGATAACGTAGCAATATTTGTTTATGCTATAATCAATAAAAATGGCAAGGAGCAAGTATGATTAATTCGATTTTACAACTTTTGGCGACACTTTTTTTAGCTTATATAATCGGTTCTATTCCTACAGGGTATTTAATCGTTAAAACAAAAACAGGTCAGGATATTAGAACAATAGGTTCAGGCTCTACAGGTGCAACAAATGTAAAACGCGTTTTGGGCAAAAAATGGTTTTTTATTGTAATGGCGCTTGATGCTCTTAAAGGTGCATTACCTGTTATTTTAGCAAAACTTTTTGTGACTGCGGGTGTTTCATTAGGCTTAGCTCCTGTTATTGCTGCTGTTGCGGTTATTATCGGTCACAGCAAATCATGTTTTCTCGGGTTTAAGGGCGGCAAATCCGTTGCCTCAGGTGTTGGTACAATCTTAGCTCTCAATTGGATGGTCGGATTAATAATCGCTGTTGTTTGGGGAATTATTACTTATTCAACAAAATATGTTTCAGTAGGTTCAATGATTGCTTTATTTATTTCGCCGTTCTTGATGTATTTTTTAGGCGCACCGGTTGCTTTTATAGGATATTGCGCGCTTGGAGCGGTTTATATTATTTATCTTCACAGAGAAAATATTAAAAGATTAATCGCAGGAAACGAAAACAAAGTAAGATAGTTTTCGTTACAAAAGTAAATATCTTTGAATTAAATTTCTATTAATTGTAGAATAGAAAAAAGGACATATTTTAGGTTAAAAGAGAGAAAAATGAATTATCACAACATTACAAAAGAAGATATGCTGAACGGCGATGGTTTAAGAGTAGTTTTATGGGTTTCCGGCTGCACCCACCATTGCAAAAATTGTCAAAACCCGATTACTTGGGATGTTGCAGGCGGACTTCTTTTTGATGAAGAAGCTGAAAAAGAATTGTTTGATGCTCTCAAAAAACCTTATATTTCAGGAATTACTTTCTCGGGCGGTGATCCTTTGCATCCGTTTAACAGAGAAGAAGTTTTCAGATTAATCAAAAAAATCAGAACAGAGCTTCCTAATAAAACTATTTGGCTTTATACAGGTTTCTTGTGGGAAGAAATTAAGGATATTCCTGAAATCGCAGACATTGATGTTCTTTGTGAAGGTAAGTTTGTAGAAGAGCTTTTGGATAACAAACTTCACTGGGTTGGAAGTTCTAATCAACGTGTTATGGATATCAAAAAAACTCTTGAATCAGGCGAAGTGGTATTACACAATTAGATTGATTTGTAAAAATCCCATGCTTTTGGTATAATACTGCTACAATAAGTTTATTTGGGAGGAGTGTATGAAAGATAGACAAAGTAATGTTCTTTCGTTGTTGGAAGACAAAACAAATGATTATGCGCGTAAAATCGCATTAGGGATTAAAACAGGTTTTGGCTGGAATGAACTTACTTTTGACGGTTTAGGTCTTTTATCAAGAAGATTGGCGTCTTATCTTATCAATGACTTAGGGATTCAAAAAGGCGAAAAGCTTGCGATTCTTTCCGAATCTAAACCTGAATTCGGGGTTTGTGTTTTTGCATCAGTTCTTGCAGGTACTATTACCGTTCCTCTTGATATTAAACTAACAAAATATGAATTAACTTCTATTCTTTCAGATTGTCTTCCTTCTGTAATGTTGGTTTCTCAAAACTATATTGAAAAAGCTAAAGAATTACAGCAAGCAGTTCCTTCTATTAAACATATTATTGTTATGGATGAACGTCCTGTATCAGATGACGGTTTGCAGAGTATTTATACACTTCCTATGAACTATACCTGCAAATGGAGACATCGTGCAAGAAAATCAAGAATGTTTATTATTTATACATCAGGTACAACAGGTGCTCCAAAAGGTGTTGAGACAACATTCGGAAATATCTTAGCTCAGCTTAAAGATTTAAAAATAATGTTTGAACCTGTTTTCCCTAAAAAAGGTAATGTAAGAATTTTATCAATCTTGCCTATGAACCACCTTTTTGAGATGACAGTTGGTTTTGCTACGTTCTTGAACTTTGGTTATTCGGTTTATTATACCCAGAGTTTGAAACCGAAAGATTGTTTGAATATGATTAAGGATAAAAAGATTCAGTTTATGATTCTTGTTCCTGCGTTTTTAAGATTATTAAAAACAACTTTGGAAGCTGAAATTAAAAAAGCTCCGAAGTTCTATCAGCAAACATTCCCTATCAGATATCATATTGCTAAGTTTTTGCCGTACAGATGGATTAAAAAACTTATGTTTAAACGCTTGCACGACTGTTTTGGCGGAAGTTTTAAAGCTTGTTTATCAGGCGGTGCGCCTTATGACTTTGAGGTTGCAAAATTCTTTAGAAGAATCGGTATTGAGGTATATGAAGGTTATGGTTTAACCGAAACCAGTCCTGTTGCAACACTTAACGTAGAAAAAAATCGTGATTTGCGCTCTGTTGGGAAACTTTTACCAAGCTTTGAAGGTAAAATTGACCCTAATACAGGAGAACTTTTGCTTAAAGGGCCTTCAATTATGAAAGGATATCACCATCAGCCTGAGTTAACGGCAGAGGTTATTGATGAAGAAGGTTTCTTCCATACAGGTGATATTGCAAAAATTGATGACCAGCGCCGAGTTTATATCACAGGCAGAATTAAAAATATGATTGTTCTTTCAGGCGGTAAAAAAGTTTTTCCTGAAGAAGTTGAAGCAGTAATGGAAAAGAGCGATAAGTTTGCAGAATACTGTGTGTTTGGTGTATCACGCGAAGGCGGAGCAAAAGACGGTACGGAAGATATTGCGATTGTTGTTGTTCCAAAAGACGAGTTAAAAGAACAGTATTCTAAAGAAGAACTTGAAAAAGTTATGAAAGAAGAAGTTAAACGACTTTCAAAACAACTTGCTCCGTATAAACGTCCGATTAATGTGACTGTGTTATATCAAGCTCTTCCAAGAACTACTACAAGAAAAGTTCAACGTAGAAAAGTAAAAGAGTTAATTCAGGCATAAATTTATGTATGAAGAATTAGACCAAATCAGAGAAAAAGTCTTAACTTGCGAAAAATGTGCGCTGTGCAAGACTCGTACTAATATTGTTTTTTCTGACGGAACTCCGAATCCTAAACTTATGTTGATTGGTGAAGCCCCAGGGTTTTATGAAGATCAGCAAGGCAAACCTTTTGTTGGAAAAGCGGGACAATTGCTTGACAGGATTTTTGCATCTGTCGGGTTTTCGAGAAAAGATATTTATATCTGTAATACTCTCAAGTGTCGTCCGCCTGATAACAGAAATCCGCTTCCTGATGAGAAAGAAGCTTGCTGGGAGTATTTGAAATCTCAGATTGATATTATCAAACCTCAAATTATTTTGCTTTGCGGTAATGTTGCTGTGCAATCGATTTTACCTAATATTGGCGGTATTACAAAAATTCGCGGCAAATGGTATCAAGGCGGAGATATTGTTCATGGTGCAAAATTAATGCCGATTTTCCACCCATCTTATCTTTTGAGAAACGATTCACGCGAAAAGGGAAGCCCAAAGTGGCTCATGTGGCAGGATATTCAGGAGATTAAACGGGAATACGATAAGCTGGGTTAATGACTTATACTTTTACCTCTTCTTCAAAAATATCCACAAAATCGAATTTGTTTGTATCAAAAATACCTTTATCCGTAATCTTCAATTCAGGGATTACAGGAAGTGACAAGAATCCCATTGTCATGAAAGGGTCTTCTAAAGTACATCCGATTGAATGTGCTGCTGAGTTCAATTCATCACATTTGCTTAGAACATAGTCGAATTCTTTATCTGACATTAAACCTGCAATCGGGAGCGGAAGTTTTGATATGACTTCGTCGTCTTTTACAACTACTTTTCCGCCTTGTGATTTAACAAGTTCTACTGCTGCAACGTACATGTCATAATCATTTGTGCCTACGATAATCATATTGTGTGAATCGTGTGCAACAGTTGAAGCGATTGCACCTGATTTTAGGTTAAATCCTTTGACGAACCCTTTTCCTATGTTGCCTGTTGCTCTGTGTCGTTCGATTACACAAATTTTCAAAGTGTCTGTATCTATATTGCTTATTGCGTTTCCGTTCTCAATCTTAATTTTAGAAGTAACAGATTTTGTTACAAGCTGATGAGGAATAACTTCAATTGTTTTAACAATATCAGAATTTGTTTCGATTCTAAAATCGTCTTCTTCAATCCATTTTACGTTTACAGAACCGCGGACAGACGGGGTTTCACTATCATCAATATGTGCGGTTAGTTTGCCGTTTTCTACAATTACTTCACCGTTTTTGAGTACGAAATCAGGTTTGAATGATTTCAAATCAGGCAGAATCAACAAATCTGCTTTATACCCCGGAGCGACTGCGCCAAGGTCTTTAAGTCCGAAGTATTCTGCGGTGTTCAAACTTGCACATTGAATCGCTTTAACTGGATTTACGCCTGCTTCAACCGCGCGTCGAACCATTCCGTTGATGTGTTCGCCCAAATCGGATGGATGTCTGTCGTCTGTTACGAATAAGCATTTTCTTGTGTTACAGTTTTGTAAAACAGGAATAAGTGCATTCAAATCTTTTGCGGCAGTACCTTCTCTAATCATCAAATACATTCCGAGGCGGAGTTTTTCGATTGCTTCTTGAGGGTTTGTGCATTCGTGGTCAGATTTTACACCGCTTGAAATGTATGCGCATAAATCTTTGCTTGAAAGAAACGGTGCATGTCCGTCAATTCTTTTATCTCTTGATTTTGCAAGTTCAAGTTTTGCCATTACGTTTTTATCTAAATTCAAAACCCCCGGGAAATTCATCATCTCGGCGATTCCGAGAACCCAAGGTTTATCAATTACAAGAGATAAATCATAGCTGTTCAAATCAAAACCTGATGTCTCAAAAGGTGTTGCAGGAACGCAAGACGGAAGCATTGTAAAAACATCCATAGGCAGGTTCTTAACAGCTTCGTGCATAAAGCTGATTCCGTGAAGTCCAAATACGTTTGAGATTTCGTGCGGGTCAATGATTACAGTTGTTGTACCTGCGGGAAGAACTGCTTTTGCAAATTCTGACGGAAGCATCATTGAGCTTTCTAAATGCACGTGACCATCAATGAAAGAAGGTGTTACATAAGCTCCGTTAACATCAATCTCTTTTTCGCCCGAATAATTATCGCTGATTCCCGCTATAATCCCGTCTGCAATTGCAATATCGCATTTATGAATTTCTTCTGATAAAACATTTACGACATTAGCGTTTTTTATAACTAAATCAGCTTTTTCCAAGCCTCTTGCAACATTGATGATTCTCTGCTGTGACATTTTAAACCTCTAAGTATTGAATAAGTTCTTCCAATTTGCCTGTTTCTAAAACCTTATCGATAGTTTTTTTGTAATCTTTTGGTTCTATACCTTTTGGTAACAGTATATCTGTATTTGTTTTTGACTCTGTAAATCCCTTATTAATAGTCAAAAACTCTTCATAAAGTTTAATCAGATTAATTAATTTTTCATCAAAAGCGAAGGTTTCGCCAAGATAATATTTCATATCTTTTTTAAACTGTTCTGCAAACCATAGCATGAATTGGGTTTCAGAAATATTTTCTTCTGCGTTATAAGTCTGTCCTAAGCAATGGTTACCCAAAATTTCTTGCTCAGGCTGGGTTTTGATATAAGCAGCCCACATAAGACAACCTGCATAAAACCCCATGTTGTTATCAAAACCTAATAAAATCTTTTTATAATATTGTCTGAATTTTACTTTTTTTTGAGATAAATTTTTGAATCGGCTGATGTCTGTATATAAGTATTCAACCATACCCCTGAAAGCTAATATATATGGAGCAAATCCGGGGTCGAACTGTAGTCCTTCTTTAACCTGCGTCATAAAATATCCTTTCTTTTCATAATATTGTAACAAAAAGTTTATAAACTATCAATTTTTCTTATTGATGGGACTTTAAAATATTATGGTTAGTGGAATTTCTAATACAAATTCGATAAATAAACTCAATAATCATGTACCTACAGCTCGTGTGCAGACTAATCCTGCTTTGCAAACCGATACAGTTAATATTGAGCAAAAGAAGAAAAAGAAGCTTTCTAAAGGTGCAAAATGGGCGCTTGGTGTTGTCGGAACATTCGGAACACTTGCTGCAGCTGGCTTAGCTTTTGTTGCGCATAAAAGAAATCAGATTGCTAAACTTTATAAAGAAAAACTTGTTTTGAGCAACCTTGGTGAGAATCTCCAATTTCAAGAAGCTGCAACTGTTGAAGAAGGTATAAAATTTGCTAAAGAAGTGCTTAAAATAAAAGAAGTTGACTCAAATATAAGTCTTGATGCGATTAACGAAGCAAACAGAGGGCTTGTAAAAGTAAGCAATGCCAATAAAGGGCAGTTATTTATGCCAACAGCATTAAGATATGTAAATGAGCCTTCTGCGAACTGGTATGCTCATGTTAACCGAAGTATACAGTCAGATAAATTTGGAGAACTAACTCTTAATAGTTCTTTCTTTGAACATGCAAGACTGGATGAAGGTCTAAGGAAAGATTTGTTTTTTGAAGATGGTACAAAATTTTTCAAAAAATTATCAGGTGGAAATTATACTATACCTTTATATGATGAAGTTGCTCAAGCTCCAAAAAAAGATGTAATGGATTTAATCCAAAAATATTACACTTCTTCTGATTCATTAACTATTCCTGAAAAAAGAACTCTCTATTATTCTATATTGCAAGGGATGCATACAGACGGAAGTGTTTATAAACGTTCGCCAATTAGTTTCTTGAAAAAACTTGAAGCAAAACCCAAATACAAAACATTTTTAGAGAATAATAATATTAAGCCGAATTATGAAGAGCTATCTAAAAAGACTACAGAAGAGCAGGCTGCTTATGTGGAAGATATTTTGAAAAAAATGAATGATAACAAGATGCCTTATCTGAATCATATCGAAATAATTCCGTCAGAATCAACAATTTATCACGAGATGGGACATTTGCAAGACTACGCAAAAAATCTTAAAGAACTGGATTTAGCTAAGTGGAAATATTCTAATATGACAAGGATTCTTAAAGACTCTTGGGATGAAGCACAAAAGGGTAAAAAATCTTCCGATAAACTTAATACATTAGATGAGATTGGAAATCACTGGGGTTCAATACATTCGGATAAAGAGCTTAAGAAATTTTTTAATGAACATCCTGATGATTTCAAAAAATGCTATCCTGATTTACATGAGTTTTTGACTACGCAGGAAATTCAGCAGACAGCAGGCGAAATCTCAGCTTATGCCCAATCAGGTATTGGAGAATTTATTGCAGAAGTCTATAAAGAAATGGTTCAAGGCAAACCCATCTCCAATGAGGTCAAAAAACTTTACGAAAAATACAACGGCCCCAAGTTGCCATAATATCCAACCCACGCGAACCCACTGGTAATTTGTTCAAAAGGAGCACGGACGAGCTAATAAAAAAGCTGGTAGTTTTGATGAAATGTGCTCCGCCCCTTGTTAGAAAAAGCGTAGCACTATCTAAATTCGTTTGGTTGAAAACGTCCGATGTTTTGCAGGTAATGATTGATAGGCATCATAGTTCCTTGCATATTATTCATTTCCTGAATAGCTGAGTTTTGCTGTTGAGCTTCTACTCTTGCATTGTAATCGGTATTTTCTTTGAACTGTTTAACTTTTAAGTTTTCATAGCAGGTAAAACGTTCATCATTATTAGCAAATTGGGAGCATTCTTCCAAACCTGTTTCAAAATCAATTCTGCGTTGATACCAGTAAGCAGCGGTAACATTGAGTTTACCGATTCCTTTCGGTTCTTTTACATCAACAAATGCTGTAGGTGCAAAATCTTTCCATTCAGGAACTTTTGCGCCAAAATCGTCAGCGAATGCTGCTATCGGTAAAACAAACAGTAATGCTGTTAATATTTTTTTCATAGGGAGTTCTCCTTCCTATTTGAACTCTTTACCCATTCTTTTGTAGTAATCTTCAATAAATCCTGTGTTGAATTTACCGCTTTTAAATACTTCGTCTTCTACAATTTGTTGGTGGAAAGGTATTGTTGTCTTAATACCGCTCACAACATATTCTTTCAATGCTTGATACATTCTGCGTCTTGCTTGTTTTCTGTTTTCACCCCAGCAAATCAGTTTACCAATCATTGAATCATAGTATGGAGGAATTGAATACCCTGCATAAACATGAGAATCAACCCTGATTCCAAAACCGCCGGGAGCTAAGTACCCATCGATTTTACCGGGACAAGGCATAAATCCGTTTTCTGCATCTTCTGCGTTGATACGGCATTCAATTGCGTGTCCGTGTAAACGGATATCGTCTTGAGTATAGCCGAGTTTTTCGCCTGAAGCTACAAGGATTTGTTCTCTTACGATGTCAACCTGAGAAATCATTTCTGTTACACAGTGTTCAACCTGAACACGTGTATTCATTTCCATAAAGTACCATTTGCCGTCGTGGTCAAGCAAGAATTCGCAAGTGCCTGCACCTTCATAATTAATTGCTTTTGCTGCACGAACTGCTGCTGCACCCATTTCCTGACGTGTTTTTTCATCAATTGCAGGAGATGGAGCTTCTTCTAATAATTTTTGGTGTCTTCTTTGGATAGAACAATCTCTTTCGCCTAAGTGAACAACATTTCCGAAAGAGTCGCCCAAAATCTGAACTTCAATGTGACGAGGGTTTTCAAGGAATTTTTCTGCATAAACCCCAGGGTTTCCGAAGAATTTCTGAGCTTCCTGCTGGCAAAGTTCCATATTTGATTTAAGTTCGTCGTCATTGCGTACGATTCTCATACCTTTTCCGCCGCCGCCTGCTGTTGCTTTAAGGATAATAGGATAACCTGCTTTATGAGCAAACTCGCGAGCTTGTTCTACGGTTTCCAAAATACCTGTACCAGGTGTAACAGGAACATTGTTTTCAATCATTGTTTTACGTGCAGTAGCTTTGTCGCCCATTTTGCGCATAGAATCAGCTGTAGGGCCGATAAATTTAATACCGTGTTCAGTACAGATATCAACAAAATCAGCTCTTTCTGACATAAAACCGTAACCAGGGTGGATTGCATCACAACCTGTCATTAAAGCAGTTGAGATGATAGCAGGAATGCTCAAATAGCTTTCTGAACTTGGTGCAGGTCCGATACAGTATGCATCGGTTGCAAGTCTTACGTGTAGTGAGTTAGCATCAGCTTGTGAATAAACCGCAACAGTCGGGATTCCCAACTCACGACAAGCTCTTATAACTCTTACTGCTATTTCGCCTCTATTTGCTATTAAAACCTTTTTAAACATATTCCTATTCCTTAAAAAACAGCCTAAAGCAACATACTTTAGGCTGTAACATAACTATTCAACGTACATCAATACTTGTCCGAATTCAATCGGGTCACCGTTTTTAACACAAATTTGTGTAATTTTACCGCTATGTTCGGATTTGATTTCGTTCATAAGCTTCATTGCTTCAATAATACAAACAACATCGCCTTCAGAAATTGTTTTGCCAACTTCTACAAACGGTTCAGCATCAGGAGATGGTGCTGAGTAGAAAGTACCTACCATAGGTGAAGTAACTGCTTTGCCTTTTGGAGCTTCTTTTGCAGGAGCTGCCGGTGAAGCTGTTTGAGCAGGAGCAGAAACTGCTGCTTGTGGTGCTGCGATAGCCGCAGGAGCAGCTGCAATAACTTCCGGTAAATCTTTTCTGATTGTAATTGCTTGTTCGCCGTCTTCAAGAGAAATCTCTGTTAAGCCGTTATCAGCAATAATTTTAGCTAATTTTTCTATATAATCTGTTTCAAATTTCATTCTTAATTCTCCTTAGCATCTGTCTAAGTATTCGTTGCTTCTGGTATCAACTCTGATTACATCACCGTTTGATACGAAGAAAGGAACCTGAACAACAGCGCCTGTTTCCAATGTAGCAGGTTTAGTACCGCCTTGAGCTGTGTTACCTTTTTCAGCAGGAGGTGTATCAACAACTTCCAACTCAACGTGAGCAGGGATATCAACACCGATGATTCTTGTATCGTGCATTAATACTTGAATAATCATGTTTTCTTTAAGGTATTTAACACCGTCACCAACCTGATCTTCTGTTAATTGTAATTGTTCGTAAGATTCAGTATCCATCATAACGAACTCTTTACCTTCTTTGTATAAGTATTGCATTTCTTTACGGTTAAGCATAGCTTTAGCAACTTTTTCACCTGCTCTGAATGTTTTTTCAATGACGTTTCCTGATTCTACGTTTTTAAGTTTTGTTCTTACAAACGCAGCACCTTTTCCGGGTTTAACGTGTAAAAATTCAACAACAGACCAAAGACCATTGTCTAATTCAAGTGTCAAGCCATTCTTTAAATCGTTTACTGAAATCATATATACTCCTTTTTTAGTGTATAACTGTCTATTTTACTTGATTCTAACATAAAGACTTTTGGAGAGCAAGTAGAGTAGGAAGCTAGGCAATATCTTTTTTCCATCTCCCGTTTCAAAATACAGTATGCCAAAACATGTGTATAAAAAATGGGATATAACCGACTTGATTTTGCTTGCGCAAAAGGGTGAAACAAAGGCTCTTGAGGAGCTTATCCGCCGTGTGCAAAAACAAATTTATGCAATGTTCTCGCATCTTACTGATAAAAAGAACGATATTTCGGATTTGACTCAGGAGACCCTGCTAAAAATGGCAAAGGCACTTCCGAATTTGAAAGAACCTAAGACGTTTAAAACGTGGCTGAATCGGATTGTTACCAATGTTTTTTATGATTATGCAAGAAGAAACTCCGATAAACTTGTTGATTTTGATATGGAAAAACTCAACGAAATCAAAGACAAAATCGGATGCGAACCGGGCGAAAAATGTTTTTTTGCAGAGGTTGAAAAACTAATCAAAGCTGCGCTTATGACTCTGCCGCAAAATCTTAGAATAACTCTGGTTTTGCGTGAATACGAAGGTTTGAGCTATGAAGATATTTCTAAGATTACAAACACAACTCTCGGCACTGTGAAATCACGTATTTCACGCGCCCGACTAAAATTGCAAGATGAACTAAAAGAATTTATATAGGAGAAAATTATGAAACTAACCTGCGCACAAATGGATGTACTTATATCTTTTTACATAGACGGAGATTTGAGTAAGACTCTGAAATCTCAAGTTGAAGACCACTTGAGAGAATGTTCAAATTGCCGTGCAAAGTACGATATTATTAAATCAATGCTTTCTGATTTAAAGAACAGTTTTGATATGCAGGAAGAGTTCGCTCCGAGAGAAGTGTTTACTGATGCTTCAACTTCTCGTTCTTCTCAGCAGTACAGATTGTTTAAAAATAACTTATCAGCTTATATTGATAATGAACTTGATACTGAAGACAATATCAAAATCAAAAAATTTGCAATCAACAATAAAACGGCAAGAAAAGCGCTCGAAGACAGTTATAATATCAAAAAGCTTTTGAATAACTCTTTTGCTAAAACAAAATCGGATGTGAAACAGGATTTTTCCCGCAGTGTTTTAAAACAGCTTGAATTGGAAGAAGAAGCTACATCAGGTTTTCATCCTGCGATAAAATTGCTTATCGCCTTTACAATATCGGTTCTGGTATTAACTACAATCGTTTTATTATCATTAAGTGTTTAAAAAAAGGAAGGTTTTAACCTTCCTTTTTTATAAATTCCAATTCGTCATCCTTGACATCGATAATCAATTTATCCCCGTCAATAAATTTCTGAGCAAGAATAAGTTTCGATAACGGATTTTCTACCAATTGTCTGATTACACGCTTAAGCGGTCTTGCGCCGTAAATCGGATTAAATCCGCGTGTTGCAAGGAATTCTTTTGCATCTTCGGTAATCTCAAATGTGATATTATGCTCTGCAAGAAGCTTGCGCAAATGTTCCATCTGAATATCAACAATCTTGGATAACTGCTGTAATGTAAGCGCTTTGAAGAAAATTGTTTCATCAACCCTGTTTAAGAATTCAGGTTTGAAGCGTTCTCTCATAATTGCGTTTACTTTTTCTTTTGTTTCGTCAAAGTTACTCATATTGATAGAATCTTCAAGGATAATATCACTGCCTATATTAGAAGTCATAATAATAACAGTGTTTTTGAAATCAACAGTTCTTCCTTTAGAATCAGTCAATCTGCCGTCATCAAAGATTTGAAGCATAATATTGAACACATCAGGATGAGCTTTTTCGATTTCGTCAAAAAGCACTACGGAATAAGGTTTACGTCTGACAGCCTCTGTCAATTGTCCGCCTTCTTCATAGCCGACATATCCCGGAGGAGCTCCAACCAAACGTGAAACATTATGTTTTTCCATATATTCGGACATATCAATACGAACAATTGCATCTTCGTCATTGAATAAGAATTCGGCAAGAGTTTTTGCAAGTTCTGTTTTACCAACCCCGGTAGGTCCAAGGAAAATAAATGTACCAATCGGGCGTTTAGGGTCTTTTAAGCCTGAACGTG
>JAMPIM010000060.1 GCA_023662705.1 Candidatus Gastranaerophilales bacterium
GAAAAATTAGACCTTTTAGCAGAAGAATATGCAGATGAAAATGCTATTATGGCAAAAGAAGGTATGGAAATTTCTCTTTTATGATAAAAAGAGCACTTATAATATTTCTTTTATTTATGACGGTTTTCTGTTCCGGATACAGAAAGCCTCATAAATATACAATTGAAGCAGAAAGGAATGCTTTCTACCACAACAATGTCGGCTTGAACTATTTAAAAGACAGAATTTACTATGCTGCTATTCAGGAGTTCAAGATAGCAATATCTTTAAGCCCCTCCACTCAAGCAACATCTGTTTTCCAAAATAATTTAGGCGAAACCTATATGTTTATAGGCTATCCTGATCAGGCACAGCCTTGTTTTGAAGATGCTATCAAGCTCTATGGACTGAATTTAAAATACTATATGAATCTTGTTAAATGCTACAAAGAACAAGGACTTGTCGAATCAAAAATAAAAGAATTTAAAGCCTCTAATGATATTTACAACAGAATTAAACTCGGACTTCTATATATTGAAAACGGCCAATACAGACTGGGAGTAAACACTCTTGACGAACTCACAATGGAAGAGCCTGATCTAATGATTACATCAGCCCTAAGACAATATATCGCACAGATTGTTAAAGAACATCTTTAACTAAAATATGTCATCATTTTATTGTGAATTTTTTTATTAATATCTGCTGCATGCTCTTGAGGAGAAGTTTCAGCATAAAAAGCACCCCAAACAGCTCTATCAAGTTCAGCGGAACTCTGTTTTTTGTCTAAAAATACATCCGCTAAATCAGACTTTGTCTCATAAGCCATTGGACGATAGTTTTCATCCTGTTTAAGATGAAAATCAGATTTTATTCTATCAGTCAGGGATGCCAGAAGAGTAAAGGCTTTCATCATCAAAGACTCTTCTTCTGATGATTCTTCAACATCATCCAAATCAAGAAGTGCACTTGAAAATCCAATAATATTGTCATTACCCTGTTCAAACATATTAAAAGTTACAACATCTGTTGTAAAATCCCTATTCATTAAGTTTTTCTGCAAGTATTTCCAAACTTCTAAATCATTTTTACCAATATTATCTAATTGCATAGACATATATGTTATTTTTTCACCATTTGGACGAACAATTCTGTTCGCAAGAACATTTTTATAACCATTAAAATTAGTTGATGTTGTATTGTTTATCTGCATTTTGGAATCCTTTTTTTATCAGAAACCCTGTAAAAATATTTTTTGCCAATTATGTGCTAAAATATTCTTGAAGAGGTTATATTATGAATAAAAATCCTGTATTTGCAGGGAGTTTTTATCCCGAAAAAGCAGAAGAGCTTACAAATTTGTTAGAATCATATAAACAAGAGCTTCATTTTCCTTGCAAAAGTAAAGCAATTATTGTTCCGCACGCGGGAATTTATTATTCCGGACACGCAGCAATGGCAGGGTTCCAGCATCTGGAATTCAATGAAAATATTTTCATTATAACCCCTTCACACCACGAAAGTTTTAACAATATTGCATTACCTGAATATACTTATTTTGATACTCCTTTAGGAAGCATAGAAGTAAACAACAGGCTGATAAAAGACATCGCAGAAAAATTTCCATGTCTTATTTCTAACGAAGTATTTGACAATGAACACTCAATAGAAGTACAACTGCCATTCTTACAAACTCTTTTTAATCCGCATATTCAAAGTGCATTAGATTTTGTAAAAGAATTAAAAAAAATTGGCAGAAAATTTAAGATTATACCCGTACTGGTTGGAAATTGCGACTATACACTAATATCTGATTTAATTTCTGCATACTGGGAAAATTCATCATTTGTCATTTCTTCAGACTTAAGTCATTTTTATCCGAAACAAGAATGCAGACAGATTGATACTTACACTGCAACAATTATTGAAACCGGAAAAATTGACTTTTTCCAACAGCCGCAAGCCTGCGGATTAACAGGGATAAAAGGGCTTGTGGATTTTGCAAACAATAATGACTGCTCGCTAATAAGAATTATGATGTACAATTCAGGTGACATCAGCGGTGAATCTGATAGAGTTGTCGGATACGGTTCATGGTATCTGTCTACCGAAACAAGAGACGAAATCGTCGAAAAACATTATTCGGATTATGTTCTGGATATTGCACAAAAAAGCATAGCTTCTGCAATAAAAGAAGAGGAATTTATACCGCATGATATTCCGCCGGTTTTGACTCAATACGGCGCATCTTTTGTAACACTTAAACTCAATGGTCAACTAAGAGGCTGTATAGGTTCTGTGTACCCTACAAAACCTCTTATTCTTGATATTATTGATAATGCAAGAAATGCAGCATTCCAAGACCCGAGATTTGAGCCTCTTACCGAAGATGAATTATCTCACCTCGAAATATCGGTTTCGATTCTCTCTTCAATCGAAAGAATAAATTTCAAAGATGAACGGGATTTGCTGTCAAAAATTTACCCCCACGGAATAATTCTTGCAGAAAGAGACAGAAGAGCAGTTTATCTCCCGATTGTTTGGGAGCAGCTTCCTGACAGACAAGGATTTTTAAACTCATTAAAAGAAAAAGCCGGTTTATCTCCCGATTATTTTTCACGCAGTATTGAAGCTTATAAATTTGACGCAACTTATATAAGCCGTCCGCTTTGAATTGAATAAATCCGCACATCTTTTAGAAATTCATCTTCAAACAACAATGTGTCAACAGATGTAATAATTGTCTGAGTTCCATCTTCTATTGATTTTAGAAGATAGTTCTGACGAGTTTCATCAAGTTCTGCCAATACATCATCCAGTAAAAGAATAGGGGAATAACCTGTTTTCTCTTTAATAATCTCAAGTTCACCCAGTTTTAAGGACAACACAAGCGTTCTTTGCTGACCTTGAGAAGCAAATTTAACAGCATCCATTCCGTTAATCTTTAATTCAATATCATCTCTATGCGGTCCCACACAAGACTGCCTGCGAGCCAGCTCCTCCGAGCGGCGTTCAAGAAGCTCGTATTTCAAATAAAGAGATATTTCTTCAACCTCATCCACAGGACAGGTATAAGATAGCGTAAACACTTCCGTATCACTTATTAATTTGTGTTTTGCTGACGCAATCTTCTCTATTTCTTTAAGGAATTTTTTTCTCAAGAAAATTATATTAGCTCCGGTAATAACAAGCTGCTCATTATAAATATCAAGCAAAGTTTCATCCACAACCTCATTTTTCAAAAGATTATTCTTTTGAATCCTGATTTTCTCATACTTGGAGAGTCTTTCATCATAAGCGGGATAAATCTGTGAAATTGCTCTATCAAGCCAATCTCTTCTGTCCTGAGGAGTTCCGCGCAAAAGCAGCAAATCTTTTGTAGAAAACAAAACCGTTTTTACCGCAGTTTTAAAATTTTTAGGCGTTGTTTTTACTTTATTAATCTTAAGTTCGCGTTTCTTTTCCGAATTATAAGAAATATCAAGTTCGATGTCCGTATTATTTTTAATAAGCTTAGCATTTATTTCAAAACAGTCTGTATTAAATCTAATCATATCAGTCATTGTAGAAGTACGAGGGCTTTTTAAGTCAGAGAGCATATAAATACTTTCTAATATATTAGTTTTCCCCTGTGCATTTTTACCTATAATAAGAGTTTTTTGCTTATCAAAATCTAATACTAATTCTTCACAGTTTCTATAATTTTTTAAGCTGAGCTGATTAATTTTCATAGGATTAGTATAACACAAATTGAAGCCCCCGTTTGCACGGGGGCTTCAATTACAAATTTACATACGTAAAGTTTTTATTACAACAGGTTCAATGCAATGCTTGGCAACTGGTTTGCAGTTGAAAGCAATGTTGCAGATGATTGTTGCAGGATTTGGTATTTAATATAATTTGATGACTCAGTTGCGATATCAGCATCCTTGATAGATGAGTTAGCTGATACAATATTCTCCTTCTGTACACTTATCGCATCAACAGCTGATTCTACACGGTTCATATAAGCACCGATTAGAGCTGTTCTGTCTGTTACGTTTGCAATTGCATCATCAATAAATGATAAGAATGCACGTGCTGTAGCATCATCTGTATAAACAGCATCACATATAGCTGTAATACAGCTCATATTTTTTCCGATAGTTCTCACATCGTCTTGGAAATCGTAATCTTTATCTTTGATTTTTACATAAGCATCACCGGAGTAATCATATCTTTTACCATCAGGAGATGTATATTCCGCATCACCCTGAACTCTTGCCATTAAAGCTGTAGTGTCTTGACCGTCTGTTCTTTCGTACCAAGCAAGGCCTTTGTGATCATTTTTATTATCAGGATCGTAATGTGAACTGTTACGGTTACCTGACATAAGCAATGCTGTAAGAGTAGCTGATTCGAAAATTGTATATTTTAAGTTAATTAAGTTATTTTTACCTGAATTATTACTTACCTGTAAGTTTACACCTGCTTTAGAAGTTGCAGCAACACTTGTTCCATCTAATAATTTAATACCGTTATAATCGATAACTGTACATAGACGGTTGATTTCCATCATTCTTTGTTCAACTTCAGTTCTGATTGCACGCATTGAAGAAGTCCCGTAAGTACCGTTCGCTGCTTGCTCGGTCAAATCTCTTATACGTTGGAAATATTCACCAACAATATTTAAAACACCTTCTGCTGTATCAAGCAAACTCAACCCCATAGAAGCGTTTGATTCTGCAACGTCATAACCTGAAATTTGAGCTTCCATCAAGCAAGATACTGCTGAACCTGCAGCGTCATCTTTACCGGAGTTAATTCTATAACCGGTTGTTAATCTTTCCATTGCGGTGTTCATGCCTGTAGTTGCGGCAGAGAGATTTCTCTGGGCTACTAATGAGCCTAGGTTTGTGTTAATTGTAATTGAAGCCATTTTCAATCTCCTTTTTTAGCTTTTTTCATCCATGATTTTCCATTACGAACTAAGCCTTCGGGAAGCATCCGAAAGCACGCCATAAGTGGGGTAGAGGTAAACATACATTTGCCTTTCTACACTAACATATTAAATGGTTTTTAAGACTTTGAACATTCTAAATAAGTTAGATTTTTCTCTACCTTAAGTTGGATTTCTTCCTAATTTGCAATCTATTTGCAAAAAAAAGAGTCTTTCGGAGACTCTAAAAACTTTGAATGTGTGAAGTGTAGTATAATGAATAAGTGTATATTTTTTGTAAACTTCGTTATACTTAATACCCTTGTATATACTAAAAGTATTTCTTCACATAAAAATTGACTATTAGCTTAATATTTATTTACAAAAAAAGGTCATCCCAAAGGGATGACCTTTTTTATTAATTAGCTAATTTTGCTTTTTCTGCTTCAACCCAAGCTGTATAACTTGTCTTGAAGTCTGTTGTGAATGAAACAGCTGCTTGCTGTGGATTCAAATGACTATGTGTTAAACCAACAAAATTATGATCTACGGCACTCTTCGCTACAGCAGAGCTCTTTATATTATTGAATATTGTTGTAAATACCGTATTATCAAATTCAATACCGTTAGCTTTACACATATTCATAGCTTTTTGAAGCATTTGAGGTTTCAATTTGTCAATCATTTCTTTTGCTTGATCTTCTGCTACTGTATTATTTCTACCTCTTGTAAATCCTGTTTGAATTCCGCCTTCTTGTAAATCTTCAAGCAGCCCAGGATTTGTTACATTACCGTCTTCGTCTTTAGCCATTACGGTGTAATCAATATCAACTAAATCCATATCTGTATTAGATTTATTCATTTCATCGACTCTTGCAGCAATATTGGTATTGAATGCTGTGATGAAGTTTTGAACAATAGTTTGAATACCTTCATTTGCTGCGTATTTTTTATTTTTATTTAACAATCTATGGTTTGTCTTGTGAGTGCCAACACCGCTTACTACCTGGTTTAATGTTTCTTGATATACGTTATCAAATACTTGAGCAATCTTATCAAAAGGAACACCTTTAGCTTTTAGCATACCTTCGATTTGAGCTTTAATTTGGTCTTTTAATGATTCAAGCTGAGTACGGACATTTTCTTGAATGTTACCGCGGTTTTTCTTACCTTTTACGCTATATTTTTCATTGTTTGCATAACCAGGAATTTTTGAATAATCAATAATGTCAGGATTAACGGAATATTCAGAACCTTTAATATCGGTAAATGCTTTTTCTGCTGCTGCTTCAGCTTTTGCAGCTTCGTCAGCTATGATTTGTTCTTTTTTGTTTACAGTGCTTAAGCCATCAATAAATGTCTGCATATCAGCTTTTAATTTTTCACCGTCAGTATATTTCTTCAATACACCTTCTAAGTTAGATTTTGTAACACTTTGCTCACCTAGCTTCGCAGTTACACCATTATCAAGAGCTGATTGCAACAAATATTTAGCACATTCTTTTAATCCTGCTAATTCTGAAGCCTCAATTGTATCACCATATCTTCCAATTCTTTCTTGATATTTAGCAACATCATCTGCTATTTTTTCAGAATCAGTTTTAGTTAACCATTCTTCCAAATGAGCTTTTAAATCAGCTGCAAGATTTGTACCTGTGTAAGATTTGATAAATGTATTAGCTGTAGCTTCCAATTGAGTTGCTAATGTTTTTTGCGCAGCATCTGTTAAACCTTCCGCTTTCGCATCTGATACCATATCATTAACAACATTTGTTTTAACAGTATTAGGGTCATTAGCTAATACTTCATTTTTAATAGCTTCGTATTTTGCAGGAAGTTCCTTTTTGAAAGCTTCTGCCATTTTTGAAATATCACCGTTATAATTAGTTTCATAGTTTGCAATTGCATCTCTTAATTTTGCAGTTACTTCAGGAATAAGAGTTGTACCGGCAAAGTCAATTGAAATATCCTGAGCCATGGCATTTACAGCTTCCTGCATTTGTTGTTTTTGTTCTAAAATAGCATATTCTTGTTCTGTGATTTCACCATCACCGTTTTTATCAACAAGAGAAAGTTCAATTTTATCAATATTATTTTCTTTCAAGAATGCATTAAATTCATCTTTAGAAATTTTACCGTCACCATCAACATCTTTGATATCATTAAATGACAATCTCTGACCATTCTGTAATGTTAAAGTTCCAAAATTGTTGATTCCTGAAAATCCGCTCATGTTACTAATACTCCTTTTCCTTTTCCTCGTGCTGCAACAATTGCTCTGTTGCATATTATCCTTTACGGCAATATTTAAAAAAACTTTAGATTTTAAAATTATTTTGTTACATTTCGTTACATTGACTTAAGTGAATAATAAATTAAAACTATATAAGAATGAGGTTACGGAATGTTTTTAACTAATTTATTTTGCTTAAAAAAGACATGTACACATGACAAAATCACCCCTGATATGGAATTCGGTTATTGTCCTGATTGCGGTAAATTAATAAAAAATGAATGGTATATCACACGCTGCTCATGCTGCGGAGTAAAAATGCGAGCCTGTGCAAAGAATGGAGAAATTTATCCCCAGAACCATTTTTGTACAAATTGCGGTTCAAAAGAATATATTGTAGAGAAACTCGACAAGATTAATTTTATTGATATAAATTTTGCAGTACTTCAAAAGAACGAAGCAGATGAAGAAGAAACAGCATTATATACTACCCAATGCTGGGAAGAAAAAAGAGGTGCGCTACCAAAACTGACAGTAAAATACCTGTAATATCAGCTATAATTCCTGTTAACAACGCATAACGAAATTTTTTGATACCGACAGAGCCAAAATATACCGTTAGCACATAGAACGTAGTTTCAGAGCTTCCAACCATTATTGCTGCAAGCTTTGTTATAAAATCATCAGCACCGTGTTTAGCTGCAAGTTCTGAAAACAATCCTAAAACTGCTGAGCCTGAAAGCGAGCGCGTAATCATTATCGGAACCAGATCAGGTTCAACGGGCAAAAGTCCCGCAAACAAATCTAAAACACCTGACGCTCTAAACATTGAGATTGCAACAATAAGAGCAACCAAATAAGGAATAATTGAGACAGAAACTTTAAAACCGTCTTTTGCCCCTTCTACAAACTCTTCATACACGGGAACTTTTTTGAGCATGCCTGCACACAAAATTATTAAAATCATTACCGGAAGGATTGAAAGAGATATTTTTTCTAACATTTACCCCTCCAGACTTTTTTAAGAATTAACGCTGTTATAATAGCCGTAATAAATGCTATGCTTGTTACAATAAGGGTCGGAAGCACAATATCTGTAGGATTTTTTGCTCCCAATCCCGCAAGAATTGCAATAACGGTTGCAGGAATTATTTGAAAACCTGCCGTATTCATACCCAAGAACATACACATACTGTCACTTGCAGTTTCTTTATCAGGATTTTCTTCCTGTAATTCTTGCATGACCTTTAAACCGATTGGAGTGGCTGCATTGGTAAGTCCTAAAGCATTCGCACCAAGACTCATAGTTATATCACCAATTACGGGAGAATCCTTTTCTACATCCTTAAACAAAGGTTTTACAAGGGGGTAAATAAGTTTTGACAAAAGTTTAACCAGCCCTGATTTTTCCGCAATACGCATAACTCCAAGCCAGAAAGCCATTATACCTATTAAAGATATTGCGATTTTAACCGCAGTTTCACAGCCTTCAAGCATAGCAGAAACAACATTAGACAGAGTTCCGTTCACAAATCCCGCAATAATTGATACGCTTATTAAAATAAAAAATATGTAATTCATAAACTTATATTAAAAAAAATTTTATTATTTGTCACTATTTTTATATTAGTATATAATAT
>JAMPIM010000061.1 GCA_023662705.1 Candidatus Gastranaerophilales bacterium
AGGAATTTTTATCACAAGTAACAAGCGAGGCTAACGTGGAAACATCCTTAAATCTGACTTTTGAAAAAGATATAACAGAATCAACAGATAACCTCGAAACCGAAGAAGAAACAGAAGAAAGCAATATTATTCTGTTTGCTCAAGCACTTGAAACAGCTAATCACGAAATCACATTGGAACTTGAAACTCCGGAACAATCTGTCGAAATTATTGAAACCGCAGCAGATGCCGAAACCATAGAAATCAAAACAGAAGGCGAAACACAAGAGCTTTCTATGGATGAAGATATGCTGAAAGAACTCAATATTGAATCAATAAAAGCAGAAACAGAATCTTCGAGTGACAATTCAGCATTTATGAATCACCAGAGTGCAGAAGAACAGGGAATAAAATTTGCTCTTCATAAAGACTCGGGAATCCAAACATTTGATATTCCGACACCCAAAACAGAAGTAAAACCTGTTACAGCCGAACCAAGCAAGATAATAGAGCAAGTAAGTAAACATTTAGAAAGCTTACAGCACACATCAAAAGTTGATATTGTTCTCAATCCAGAATCATTAGGTAAAGTTACAATCCAACTGATAAAGTCTCCGGAAGGTTTATCCGCACAGTTCACAACAGCTACACAGGAAGCCAGAAATATACTTATGAAGGGCTTGGACGGACTCAAAGACACTCTAACATCACACGGAGTCGGTGTTGATAATGTGGCAGTTAAAGTAAACGATACACAAAAAAGCGAATATAACGCAGACTGGACTGAACAAGAAGGTTCAAGAGGCGGAAACAAAGAACAAAATCCTCAAAACAGAGAGGAAAAAGAAAAAGGGCTTTTTGAAAAAACAATAGCTCAACAAAAAGAAAATGGTAAAGTATAAAAGATAGACGGGAGAAGGTTATGACATCAGTAAATACACAAATTACTCAAATGCAAAACCAGACAACTGCAAATAATCTTGCAGCACAGAGAAGAGATCCTAATACAAAAACTGATGATAAAAACATGTTTTTGAACTTAATGTTGCAGCAGCTTCAGAATCAGGATCCGACAGAACCTACAAGCAACACTGAATGGCTTGCACAATTAGCACAATATTCTTCATTAGAACAGATGACTTCTATGAACGAAGGCTTGGAAAACTGTATGAACTACATTGCTGCGTTATATAACGACATCGGAACAAGTTCAGAAATTAACCAAACCCTTTCACTTATCGGTAAAGAAGTTACAATCAAAGACCCTGAAGACAAATCAGGTGCTACGAAGATTACAGGTAAAGTTACCGAAGCAAGTTTCGAAGACGGCACAGGCAAGGTTAAAATTAACGATAAATATTATTCAATTGCAAATATTATTGCAGTAAAAGAAGCAGCATAAATAATTAACACCCCGACACGGGCAGGAGGAAAATAATAAATGTCACAAGCATTGCACACATCAACTACCGGTATTAATGCCGGACAATCCCAAATCAACGTTATTGCAAACAACGTTGCCAACATTAACACAACCGCATATAAATCCGCTAACATGGTTTTTGAAACACTTTACTCAAACAACCTGTCTTACGGAAGTGCAGCTACCAAAAACGGAGGCGGTACTAACCCTAAACAAATCGGTCTCGGGGTTAAAATCGGCGGTATTACAAGAAACTTCACTCCGGGGAACTTCGTTTCAACAGGTCGTGATATGGACTGTATGATTTCAGGCACAGGCTTCTTTGTAGTACAAGATGCAAGCGGAAAACAATTTTTCACAAGAGACGGTGTCTTCAATGTGGATTCAGAAGGAAATCTTGTAACTCAAGCAGGTCTAAAAGTAGTTGGTGCAAAAAGCGCATACTCAAATGCAGGTTCAAGCCAAACAGTTAAAATTCCTAAAAACTTATACAGAGTGGTACAGGGCGACCCTGATATTAATGCAAAAACTCTTGCAGAACTTAACAATGCAAGTATCACATCAGGTGTTGTTAAAGCAAGAGTTACCGATAATAACGGTAATATTCATGAAGTCAACTTACAAGTTCCCGGCAAAGACGCAACTGTTGCAGACCTGATTGGAAGCTTTAACGCTGCTCTTAAGGATACTGATGCTTCTTTCTCTGCTGACAACGGTTCAATCACATACAGCGGTAATATTGAATTCGTATCAGAAGGAACAACAAGCAACTTCCTCGGCGAAACAGGACTTTCAGCAAATAACAAAACATCCGAACAAATTTCTCAGATTGTTAAATTACAAGATGTTATCAACTACAACGACCAGAATGCAATTTCCTGCTCAACTACATCTATTGATGAAAACGGTATTATTGTAGCAACTTATAACGACGGCTCAATTCTTACACAATACATCGATGAAGCAGAAACAGTTCAATGGAAGTATGTAACACCAGAAGGCGTTATGATTACAGGAGATGATGTTATCCGTGAAAGCACAAGCCTTAGAGAAGATGCAAACTTTGTTATTGAACTTGCAACAATGGTAAACCAGGAAGGTCTTGTATCACTTAACAACAACTTATGGGAATGGGGCCCTGACGTTGGTGATATCTTCTACGGTGTAGCAGGTGAAATGGCATTCGGAGCAATCGAACCGGGCGGATATGAAGGCTCAAACGTAGATATCGCAACAGAATTGTCAAATATGATTATGGCTCAGCGTATGATTCAGATGAACTCACGTGTATTCGGAACTGCAAGTTCCGTAATGGAAACATTATCATATCTAGGTCAATAATGACTAAATAATTTGGGCATGCCCTAATCTAAAAAAGGCATGCCTCTGACATGAAAAATCATGTCAAGTTCTTAACAAAACTCATGAACTTTACAAAACTTAATAAATTAGACATGGTCGAAATCCATGTGAATCATGGGTTTCAGCATGTTCGGCAAAATCAGAAAAGTTGTTACAAACAGGCACTTGTACAGGTCATGAAGATTGGTATATAATACAATAGAGGTCGAGGGGAATGTCTCACATTAGCGAGAACAATCACAAAACAAATGAGGAATTTATTCCTCCAAGCCAATGGGGCGGAGAAGTTTTAGTTGATGAAGCTGTCGTTAGAGCCAATCTAATCGATATCGAAAACAAAATTGCACCTTTAAAACCAAGAATAGTAGGAGTCACGAAGTATTTCGGATTAAATGCCATCATAAAAGGTTATGAAGCAGGTCTTAGAGATTTCGCGGAATCCAGAGCTTTGGAAGCAATTGATAAAATTAAATCGCTTCCCGAAGAGATTCGCTATAACTCAAAGTTTCACTTCATAGGACATCTTCAGACGAATAAAGCTGAAAAAGTAGTTGAACATTTCGATTACATTCACTCAGTTGATTCGCTGAAACTGGCAAAAGCCATCTCCAAATCAGCCTGTCTGTTTAATAAGAGAGAGAAAGTTTTATTACAGGTTAACAACGCGGAAGAAGAGCAAAAATTCGGATATACAAAAGAACAACTCAAATTAGATTTGTCTGAAATATTAAACCTCAACGGGCTTGAAGTCATCGGTTTAATGAATATGGCACCTTTTGGAGCATCTAAAGATGAATTGAGAAGTTTATTCAGTGACTTAAGAAAGTTTAGGGATGAGCTTGAATGTGAGTTCAAGATAAAACTTCCCGAACTCTCAATGGGAATGAGCAACGATTACGAAATCGCGGTTCAGGAAGGCGCAACAATAATTAGAATTGGAAGAAAGTTATTTAATTAATAAAAATTGGAGGAAAGATGGCACTATCAGATGGCTTAAAGAATTTTGTAAACATTATCACTAAAGGATTCAGCGACGGCAGCGAAGACGACGCTTTCGATTTTGATAATGGTATGGATGATTACAGCAGCGATGTTGACGGAACATTAGCTTTAGACACTATGTACGGTACAAGAGTTAAGCCAAGCTTGCCTGAACGTTCTTTTGAAAGAGAATCAAAAGTAGTAAGCCATCCTAATAACTATAAATCAGGCGAAGTTACTGTTATTGAACCACGTTCATTCAGTGAAGCAGCTCAAATCGTTAAAAAATTAATCGATAAGAAAACTGTTATCCTCCACCTTGATTTATTGGATAAAGAACAATCTCAAAGAACAATCGACTTTGTTTGCGGTGCAGCTCATGCTCTTAGCGGAACAGCTCAAAAAATCAGTGATATGGTATTCATTTTCACTCCAAGCAATGTTTCTCTATCAGTTGAAAACGGCGCTGTTCAAAGCAAATTCGCTGAGTCTCTTTGGAACAAACCTCTATAGAGGGGTAAATGAATTCAATTGGTTTGTAAACCTACAAACCGATAGTTTTGGGATAAAGATAGATTTTAATTTAATATATTGATTTGTGATAGTTGGATTTTCAGGATGCATTCGTGCATCCTTTTTATTTTAAAAAGGGTCGGAAAACTTTGTTTTCCGACCCTTACAAACCTATTGAGCAGCACCGCTCATAACAGCAGCAGCACCAAATAGAACTCCAAGCAAGATACCTAGAACAATACCTACTATAAATAGACCTATGCCCCAAGTAGCCCAAGTTTTTTGAACACTATGGAACTGTTCAACACTTTCCCATTGTTTGTTCTGCCAAGCCCATTCGTTACCTTTCATACCAAACCAGATAGCAAGCCCTAGTGGAATCAAACCACCAATCAATGGAATCCAGCTAACTAAAATAGTAGCAAAAATAGTCAATGTTAAATAAGTTTTGTTTCCAAGACCCCAAATCCAACTTAAGAAAAATGCACCCCAGTTGAAACTTGTTAAAACCTCAGCCGGTGCTGCTGCTTGAGGACCTTGTCCTGAATTGTTTACGAATTCTGTCATAGTCTTTTTCATTCCTTTCTTTTGTACTATACTCTCGCTCTATAAAATCTATATGCTTGCATTGAAGCCTTTATAATTTGTTTAAAATCAGGTTTTTCATTTTCAAACACAGATTCATCCATTACAAATTCGCCTAAAAGCTCGCCATTTGTTGAACTGTATATCTTTGTCCGTGAAAGCTCTTTTGTTTTAGATGAATGTTTGCCATTTTTGCTTCGCTCAGTTGCTGACATAGTTGCAGCCATGTCCAAAACGTCTTTCTTCTCAGAGAAAGAATACCCATTCCAATCTTTTGGCAAAACATAGAATTTGTTTTCATCTTTGGTTAAAGTATGACTCTCAAAATATAATGAAGTGTAAGAATTCAATACCTTTTCTATTGTATTCATTGTTTTAGATTCCCCGTTTGGAGAAGTTTTTGTTTCATCAACCGCTGTAAATGCAATTGCAAAAACAATTACCATAGTTAAAACAAAAATAAGAACAGGTACAACTATAAGTGACAACACAACAAACGCAATTGTCTGTTTTTCCTGAGATGTTTTAAACTCGGAATCACTGTTCCACTTACGATTTTTATATGCCCATTCGTTTCCTTTCAGTCCGCAAAGCAATTGGTAATAAAAACCGGCAGGAGTACAACTCAAAACCCAAATCCAGAATGTATGATAAGATTTATTAATAATACCCCATATCCATGTGCCAAAAAACGCACCCCAGTTAAAATCTTTTCTAAAATCGTATGGTAATTTACCTGTTATCTTACCTTTTTTAAACAAAAGTACTAAAAAGATAACCGAATTAATACAACTTATTAAAAGCATTGCTCCAAAAGGCAAAAGGAAACTGAATGCCCCGAGCACAGCAAAAAAACCAATTACGATATTTGCAGTTTGATTTACAAAACCGTTTATATCATTTAGTCGTCTAATCCAATTTGAAAGCGAAACACACAAAACTCCGATTGTACCCAACAAAACCCAGATTACAAGGAGTGCAGGAGCAGATAAAAAAAGTTTATTAAAAGCAAAAAAGTCAAACATTGTTTCTGCTGCCGATGCGTAATGCCACATAAGCGGAGTCGTAAACAACACATTAATCATGCATAAATAAATAATATTTATTGCAAAATCTCTTCTGCTAATTACACCGTCATAACCCAAAAGTTTTGTATTTAATCTTAATTCGTCAATCATTATATTTTCCTCTTAGATAATATTAATAATTATACCAATTTTTGGAAACAGAAAAATCATATTTTTACATTAGAAAAGGGGCGGTTTGCAAGCAAACCGCCCCTTTTAGATTTAAACTAATTAACCTGCGATTGAACCGTGGAAAGTTCTTGAGATTACATCGTCTTGTTGTTCTTTAGTAAGCTTAATAAAGTTTACTGCATAACCTGAAACTCTAACTGTAAGTTGAGGGTATTTTTCAGGATGTGCTTGAGCATCAAGCAAAGTGTCTCTGTTGAATACGTTTACGTTAAGGTGGTGTCCGCCTTTTTCAACATAACCGTCAAGTAAGTTTATTAAATTTTCTTCTTGTTGTGTTGCCATTGTTTTATCCTTTCTAATTTTATTTCAAGCCGGTAGTATAACTACCGGCTAAAATATATTTACCCCTTTATCCTAGCAGCCGCAAGTGCCTTCGCAGCATCCGCAGTCTAGTTGGATATCAAGGTCTCCCATAAATACTTCGTCTTTACCTAAAGCGTTAGGGATGATAGAGAAAGTATTTGAGATACCGTCTTGAGCATCGCTGAACGGAAGTTTAGCTACTGAAGCAAGTGATGCTACAGCACCGTGAGAATCACGTCCGTGCATTGGGTTAGCACCAGGAGCTAGAGGAATACCAGCTTTTCTACCGTCAGGAGTGTTACCTGTCTTTTTACCGTAAACAACGTTTGAAGTGATTGTTAAGATAGACATTGTAGGAATAGAATTTCTATAAGTATAGTGTTTTCTAATCATAGCCATGAATTTCTTAACAAGGTCAACTGCAAATTGGTCAACTCTGTCGTCGTTGTTACCGTATTTAGGGAAATCGCCTTCAACTTCGTAATCTACAACGATACCGTCTTCATCACGGATAGTTTTAACTTTTGCATATTTGATTGCAGAAAGTGAGTCAGCAACAACTGAAAGACCTGCAATACCTGTTGCGAAGTATCTCTTAACATCTCTATCGTGAAGAGCCATTTGAGATCTTTCGTAGCAGTATTTGTCGTGCATATAGTGGATTACGTTCAATGTGTTAACGTATAAACCTGCTAACCATTCCATCATATCTTCGTATCTTGACATAACTTCATCGAAATCAAGGTATTCAGAAGTGATTGGTCTGAATTTAGGACCGATTTGTTCTTTAAGTCTTTCGTCAACACCGCCGTTAATAGCGTATAATAAACATTTAGCTAAGTTAGCACGAGCACCGAAGAACTGCATTTCTTTACCAACAACCATTGAAGATACACAGCAAGCGATTGCATAATCGTCACCGTGAGTAACTCTCATCATATCATCGTTTTCGTATTGGATAGATGAAGTTGTGATAGAAATGTGAGCAGCATATTGTTTGAAACCGTGTGGTAATCTTTTTGACCACAATACTGTCAAGTTTGGTTCAGGTGCTGTACCTAAGTTTTCAAGAGTGTGTAAGTAACGGAATGAGTTTTTAGTAACCATGTGACGTCCGTCAATACCAACACCACCGATTGATTCAGTTACCCAAGTAGGGTCGCCTGAGAACAATGAATTGTATTCAGGAGTTCTAGCGAATTTAACTAATCTTAACTTCATAATGAAGTGGTCAATCATTTCTTGAGCTTGTTCTTCTGTGATGATACCTTTTTTAAGGTCTCTTTCAATGAAGATGTCCAAGAAAGTTGAAGTTCTACCGATTGACATTGCAGCACCGTTTTGTTCTTTAACTGCTGACAAGTAACCGAAGTATAACCATTGAATAGCTTCTTTGGCGTTTGAAGCAGGTTTTCTGATATCGAAACCGTAAGTATCGCCTAATTGAGCCATTTCTTGAAGAGCTCTGATTTGTTCAGCGATTTCTTCTTTTAATTGGATTTTATCAGGTGTCATTTCACCGTTTAAAGAAGCATGTTGTTCTTTTTTGTCTTCGATAAGTCTATCGATACCATAAAGAGCGATTCTTCTGTAGTCACCGATGATACGACCACGGCCGTAAGCATCAGGCAAACCTGTTAAGATTGCAGAGTGACGAGCAGCTCTCATTTCAGGTGTGTAAGCATCGAATACACCCTGGTTGTGAGTTTTTCTGTATTTTGTGAAGATTTCAGAAACTTCAGCATCTACTTCATAACCGTATGATTTGCAAGAAGTTTCAGCCATTCTGATACCGCCGAATGGTTGAAGTGATCTTTTAAGAGGTGCATCTGTTTGAACACCAACGATAGTTTCTAAATCTTTATCGATATAGCCTGCACCGTGTGAAGTGATTGTAGAAACGATTTTTGTGTCCATATCAAGAACACCGCCGTTTTCACGTTCTTTTTTGAACAATTCGCAGCATTCTTCCCACAATTTTGTAGTAGCTGCAGTTGGTCCAGCCAAGAAGCTAGAATCACCATCATAAGGTGTGTAGTTTTTTTGGATAAAATCTCTTACATTGATTTCTGACTGCCATTTGCCGCCTACGAAATCAGTTGTAGAAGATTGTCTTTCTAATGTTAATTCTGACATTTTTATCTCCTTACTTTCCGTCACGAAATTCGCAACTTTCTATTACTAACATTTCTTTATACAATATTATAC
>JAMPIM010000062.1 GCA_023662705.1 Candidatus Gastranaerophilales bacterium
CACTCTTGCTCACACATCATGGCACAGGCAGTGCAAAAGCTGTTCCCACAAGCAAAGTTAGCTATCGGGCCGGCTACAGCAGACGGTTTTTACTACGATTTTGATTTGACTGACGGCTATGCTTTCACTCAAGAAGATTTAACAAAAATCGAAGAAGAAATGAAAAACATCATTAAACAAAACCTTACTTTCGAAAAGTATCAGGTTGAAGATGTTGATGCAAAAATTGCTGAATTCAAATCAGAAGGCGAAATCTACAAGGCTGAGTTATTGGAAGAACACAGAAACGATAACCCAACATTGTACTTAACCAAAGACAAAGACGGAAATGTGTTATTCAACGACCTTTGTGCAGGGCCGCACATTCCAAACACATCATATATCAAAGGCAACGCAATTAAACTTCTTAAAGTTGCAGGTGCTTACTGGCGCGGCAATGAAAACAATAAAATGCTTCAAAGAATCTACGCTACAGCTTATTGGAACAAAGAAGATTTGCAGGCTTATTTAACATTCCTTGAAGAAGCTGAAAAACGCGACCACAGAAAATTAGGTACACAGCTTGATTTATTCTCAACACGCGAAGAACTCGGCGGAGGTCTTGTTTTATGGCATCCTAATTTAGGAATTGTAAGAGAAGAAATTGAAAACTACTGGAGAAGTGAACACAGAAAACGCGGTTACGTAATCGTTAACACTCCTCAAATTGCTAAATCAAAATTATGGGAAATTTCAGGTCACATGGACCACTACAAAGAAAATATGTTCTTCGTACAAAAAGATGAAGATTCTGATGAACAATTTGTAGTAAAACCAATGAACTGTCCGTTCCACATTCTTATTTATCAAGCAAACAGATACTCATATCGTTCATTGCCGTTAAGAATGGCAGAACTCGGAACTGTTTACAGAAAAGAAAAATCAGGCGCACTTTCAGGCTTAACCCGTGTTCAAGGTTTCACCCAAGATGATGCTCACATCTTCTGTACACCTGAACAACTGGTTGATGAAATTAACGAAATCATTGATTTTGTTGCTGATACAATGGCTATCTTCAACATGAGTTTTGAAGTCGAACTTTCAACTCGTCCTGAAAGCTTTGTAGGTGAAATCGAAAACTGGAACAGAGCTGAAGCAGGCTTGAAAGAAGCAATGGACAGACGCGGAATGAAATACGACATCAACGAAGGTGACGGCGCATTCTACGGTCCAAAAATCGACTTCAAGGTTAAAGACGCTTTAGGCAGAACATGGCAATGTGCTACAATCCAGCTTGACTTCAATCTTCCTGCAAGATTTGATATCAAATACCAGGATAAAGACGGTTCTATGAAAACACCGATTATGCTTCACAGAGTTGTATTTGGTTCTATGGAACGTTTCCACGGTATCTTAATCGAACACTACGCAGGTGCGTTCCCAACTTGGCTTGCTCCAACTCAGGTTGCAATCGTTCCTATCAGTAATGAAAAACATATCGATTTTGCAGAAGCTGTTTACAAGAAAATGCGCGCAGCAGGCATAAGAGTTAAACTTGACGACCGTTCAGAATCTATGAATTATAAGATTAGAGAAAGTCTTCAAGACAAGAAAATCCCTTATGTTTGTGTAATCGGCGACAAAGAAATCGAAGCAAACGCAGTTGCAGTAAGAAAACGCGGTGTCGGTCAAGTCGGCACGGTTGCGGTAGATGAGTTTGTTGAAAATATCTTGAAAGAGATTAAAGATAAGGCATAAATTAAAAAAGGGCGGGTTCTTCGAACCCGCCCTTTTTTATAGGGTTGAAAATTTTTTAAAATCGGTTAAAATAAGAATACAGGCATGGGTAGCCTTAATACCCAAGCCCGTGCCCTAATTAAAGGACTTTGAGTGCAAGAACTATTGCTAGTATTAGTAATAGTTCTTTTTCGCTGATTATAATCATCATTTGCGCCTCCTTTCTTTGCAAAAATCAGCTTAAATAATAATAAAATCTTTTGCCTGTATTCTCTTTTCAAAAAAAGGGCGGGATTGCTTTGCAATCCCGCCCTTTTTTAAATACTTACTATACTTCTTTGAATACCAAAGTTGCGTTGTGACCACCAAACCCGAATGAGTTTGAAAGTGCTGCGCGAACTTTTTTATCTCTTGCTTTGTGTGGAACATAATCAAGGTTAGCAACATGTTCATCCTGATTATCAAGGTTGATTGTAGGAGGAACTTTACTGTCAGTGATTACTTTAACACATACAATACCTTCAACAGCACCTGTCGCACCTAACATGTGACCGTGCATAGATTTTGTTGAGCTTACAAGAAGATTTGAATTTTGTTCTTTATCACCGAAAATCTTTGCAATTGCTTGTGATTCAGCAACATCACCTAAACCTGTACTTGTACCGTGTGGATTGATATAGTCGATATCTTCAGGTTTAAGACCAGCATCAGCTAGAGCTAATTCCATAGATTTGATAGCACCTTTACCTTCCGGATCAGGAGCAACCATATCGTGAGCATCAGCTGTTTGACCATAACCAACGATTTCTGCATAAATTTTAGCACCGCGTTTTTTAGCGTGTTCATATTCTTCAAGAACAACAACCCCTGCGCCTTCACCCATTACAAAACCGTCTCTGTCAACGTCATAAGGTCTTGAAGCTTTTTCAGGAGCATCGTTTCTCTTAGAAAGAGTTCTTGCTGCTGTGAAAGCACCGATACCTAATGTTGTGATTGTAGCTTCGCAGCCGCCTGCTACCATTACATCAGCATCACCGTATTGAATAGTTCTGAACGCATCACCAATTGAGTGTGAGCCTGTAGCACAAGCAGAAACAACTGCTTTGTTAACACCTTTGTAACCGTGCTTCATAGAAACACGACCTGAAGGCATATCAACAATAAGCATTGGAACTGTGAAAGGAGAAGCCTTTGTAGGGCCTTTTTCCATCATAGCTTTATGGCTCTTTTCAAATGTTTTGAAACCGCCAGCCGCAGAACTAACCATAACACCAATTCTGTATGGGTCAATATCAGCTTCGTCAATACCTGAATCAGCAATAGCTTCATCAGCAGCTACCATTGCAAACTGAGTAAATCTGTCCATTCTTTTTGAATCTTTTGAATCCATATAATCTTCAGGATTAAAATCTTTATCTTTGATTTCAGCTGCAATTTTTACAGTATGTCCTTCTGTATCAATAGATTCGATATTTGATACACCGCTTTTGCCATCAAGCAAGGAGTTCCAAAACTTATCAACTCCAATTCCGCATGGAGTAATAGCTCCCATACCTGTTATAACAACTCTTCTTTTTGTCATTTTCATATTCCCTTAATAAACTAGTATTTGTATTACAACTAATAAATAAGAGGGTGAAAAAATACAATATTTCCACCCTCTTATATAAATTCAGTCAAACTTATTATGAGTGTGCTTCGATGTAGTTAACTGCATCTTGAACTGTTTGGATTTTTTCAGCTTCTTCATCAGGAATTTCGCAACCGAATTCTTCTTCGAAAGCCATAACTAATTCAACTGTATCCAAAGAGTCAGCACCCAAATCAGCTGTAAAGCTAGCTTCTGGAGTTACCAAAGCTTCATCGCAGCTTAATTGGTCTACTACAACTTTTTTAACTTTTTCTAATGTACTCATGTTTTTTTCCTCTTATTTATTGTGTAATACACTATTCTACTAAATTGTACCATTTAAAGATATTTTTGCAATTAATTTAAGAAATTGTTACATTTCGCCATTTAAACTTGCAAGAATCGGCTTGAGAATATTTTCCAAATCTCTGTTAATTACTTTATATCCTATAATATTAGTTTTCATTATTCTCCTTGTTTCGCTGTCCAGTTTACTAAACAATTCTTTATCACGCCTCAAAACATTAAGACAATCTATCAACACACATAACTTTGTTTGAACAGCCGTCAGATTCAATATAATCATCCTTGAGCTCTCATACATAGCCTCATTGATATTCCTCCCTAGAAAATATTTCTTGAAATACTTTGTCCGATACTTTTTGTAAACCGCTTCTACTTCTTTAGGTGTTGTCATTCTTAATCTCCTTGTTTCCTATAGTCTACATACTAGTATTATAAGAAGTTGATTGTAGTATGTCAATAGCTTACTATAGTAAACATATGATTACTGAAAAAATAAGTTTAAAAATAAAATTTGAAAGACAAAAACGAGGCATTTCGCAAGAAGATTTAGCTTTAGCAGCTGGATTAAGCAGAAGTGCCTTATGGAAAATTGAAACAGGAAAAGTTTCACCAACAATTGCCTCTTTAGAAAAAATAGCACATGCCCTGGGAATGGATTTTGCAACGCTTACAGACGTATCAAAGGTTGATTTATAATTTGCAAGTTTAAAAATTTTCAAGAATTAAAAAAGGGTTCCGAAGAACCCTTTTTAATTCTTATATCATCAAACCGCCTGCTACTTCGATTGCTTGACCTGTTACATACTCAGTTTCAAGAGCTAAGAATTTAACAACCTTAGCGATATCTTCCGGAGTACCAAGTCTCTTCATAGGAATAGCTTTTAAGTATTCATCGATATTTGGAAGTTCTGCTGTCATAGCTGTTTGGATGAAACCAGGACATACAGCGTTAACTCTGATATTTCTTGAACCAAATTCCTTTGCAAGAGTTTGAGTGAAACCAATTAAACCAGCTTTTGAAGCTGAGTAGTTAGCTTGACCAGCGTTACCGTGACGACCAACAATACTTGACATATTGATGATTGAACCTTGACGAGCTTTTGACATGTATTTGATAACTGCGTTAGTTACACAAAAAGCAGAAGTTAAGTTAACTTTGATAACGCTTTCCCATTGGTTCATATCCATTCTTAAGAATAAACCGTCTCTTGTAATACCTGCGTTGTTTAACAAGATATCAATTTTGCCGTGTTCAGCAATCATTTTATCAACATTTTCTTTAACTGCTTCGTGATTAGAAACGTCGAAGCTGTAGAAGTATGCATTAACACCGCAAGCTTTGATTTCATCGATTGCAGGTTGAGCTTTTTCAGCATCACAAATATCGTTGATAATAATATCACAACCTGCTTTAGCAAGTTCTAACGCACAAGCTAAACCAATACCGCGTGATCCGCCTGTAATTAAAGCAATTTTTCTTTCTGTCATTTTAATCTTTCTCCTTATACTAAACTCATTAATTCTTTTAATGCTGCAATTGTAGCATCTAATGATGCTTTGTCAAACACATTGTAAACAGCTGCTTCCGGAGCAATCTTTTTATTCAAGCCTGCAAGAACTTTGCCTGGTCCGATTTCGATGAATGTATCAACACCTTCCGAAACCATTTTTTCAATAGTTTGTGTCCAATGAACTGATGAATAAATCTGACGAGGCATTTTTGCTCTGAAATCATCTGCATTAGTTGTAGCTTCTGCATCAACATTGGTGATTACAGGAATTTCTGCATTATTTAATTCAAAATCAGAAATGAATGAAGCAAATTCATTACCTGCATTTTCCATAAATTTAGAATGGAATGCGCCTGAAACAGCAAGAGGAACAACTCTTCTAACACCGTTTGCAAGCAAATAATCAGATGCCGCTTTAACTGCATCATCTGCACCTGTAATAACAACCTGAGCAGGCGAGTTGTAGTTAGCAACGTCAACATAACCAACTTTTGAACCTTCTTCTAATCCTGCTTTTAATTGTTCTTCTGAGGCATTAAGAACAGCAGCCATTGAACCGCCTTTTGTTGCACCCATTAAATCAGCACGTTTTTGGATAGCTTTTAAAGTATTTTCCAAACTCATAACACCAGCCGCATACATTGCACAGTATTCACCCAATGAATGACCTGCAACAAAATCAGGGCTAATATTTAATTCACCTTTTAAAGCTTCCATTGCCGCAATTGACATAGTTACAATTGAAGGCTGAGTGTTAACTGTTTGCTTAAGGTCTTCTTCAGGGCCTTCAAAACAAATTGTTGTGATACTTTTACCCAAAGTAGAATCAGCTGTATCAAAAACTGTTTTTGCTGATTCAAAATTTTCGTATAAGTCTTTTCCCATGCCAACAGCCTGAGAACCTTGTCCCGGAAATAAGAATGCTACTTTTTTCATATTTATACTCCCTTTTTTATAATTATACAATAAACATAAAAACTATCTGAAATCACCGTGTCTTGAGACAACTCTGGTTACATAAATCTGCTCGCAGTTACCGTTTCCGTTATCTCCCCCGAAAGAGTCATCTCGCGAAGTACTGGAAATTCCTTCTTCTGTTCTTCCATCTTTTCTGTAATGTTTGTATTTAATAAGATAACCTTCAATATATACAACATCTTTCTTGCGAAGTTTTGAAATCCCTTTTTTAACATTTTTATTGGCAGGACAAAGGTGATTATTTGTAAAATAGTGCTGCCAACTATTTTCTGTTTTAAAATATGTTTCTATAACGTCAAAATATTTTCTATTCCATTGCAAATATGAAACAGTCGAAGCCATTTTAACACTAACAGCTCTGTAAACATCTTTGTACTGAAAATCACCAAAGCCTATAGAAATATCATAAGGCTCTACTGCCGCACCATATAACTTAGAAGGTCTAAAATGGTGGTCATAAACACGTCCATAGAGTTTGTATTTCGCAATAGGAGTTATATAAGCATCACCCTGCGCGGTTTTATGCTGAAAAACTTTGCCGTTTTCAATAGTTTCCTGTATTGGCTCCGAAAACGGCTCCATATTAACATACTTTAAAACGGTATTATCAAAAGAGAAATATCTGAATAACGATACTAAAGCAATTACAACAATTGCAGAACCTAACCAGATATAACTATCTTTTTCATAATCTTCCATTAACTAGCAAATACCTTCTCTTAATCTTACGATTGCACCGCCCCATGTCATACCTGCGCCAAACCCGCAAAGAATTGCAGTCGAACCGAGTTTAACCTGACCTTTTTCTACGCTTTCAGCCATAGCCAAAGGAATCGAAGCGGCAGAAGTATTGCCGTAATATTTAATATTAGTAACTACTTTTTCGTCACTGTAGCCAAGACGTTCTTGAACAGCTTGAATAATTCTTAAGTTTGCCTGGTGCGGTATCAAGTAATCAATTTCTTCAGCTTTCATACTGGCTTTTTCAATCATTTCTTCAACATATTGAGGCAGAGTCCTTGCAACAAATTTATAAACTTCTTTACCGTTCATTTCGATAAACTGAGGATGTTCGTCGTTTTGTTCAACAAGCGGACAATTTTTACCTGCAAGAGGTAACTTAATCAAATCACCGATAGAACCATTTGCACGAATATCAATTGAAATAATATCGTCAACCCCGTCTTCTGATGCCGTAACAACCATTGCACCTGCACCATCGCCAAAAAGAATTGATGCGGAACGATCTTCCCAATTCAATAATCTTGAGTTATTATCAGTTGCAACAAGCAAGATAGATTTATACATACCTGATGCAATAAAACCTCTTGCAATACTCATTGCATAAATAAGCCCTGAACAAGCAGCAGTAATATCAAATGCAGGAACATCATTAGGAATGCCTAAATGAGCCTGAATTCTGCAAGCAATTGCAGGATACAATTCAGGAGGAGCAGAAGATGCACAAATTACCATATCAATATCTTCTACTTTCAAACCTGATTTTTCCAAAGCTCTTTCAGCAGCTTTATATCCCAAATCAACAGCACTTTCATTACCTGAAACAAGTCTTCTTTCTTTAATACCTGTTCTTGTATAAATCCATTCATCAGATGTATCATACAATTTTGTTAAATCATCATTTGTAACAACCGTTTCAGGCACACAATAACCCACGCCTGCAATTCTTAACGGTATAGCGTTATTAATCATTTTATTACTACTCCCATTCTGTTGTAAGAGCTCCTTGCTCCAACAATAGTATAGCACAATGCATTGTAACAAATTGTAACAATAAAGCAATCTTTTTAATCAGAAAAACTTTATTACTTCATCAGGGAAATTTTACGAGGAAAAGGAGATAAGATTTATGAGTATTTCTGCTATCACAGCAGGGCAAAGTGCATATACTGCTCAAGCT
>JAMPIM010000063.1 GCA_023662705.1 Candidatus Gastranaerophilales bacterium
CAGGGTTTGGTATTGCAATCAAACAAAAAGAAGTTCTTTTTTCTGAACAATCACCGTTCCAGAAGGTTGAAATTATCGATACAGATTCATCTTTGGGTAAAATCCTTACTCTTGATGATTTGATGATGACTACGGAAGGTGATGAGTTCCATTATCACGAAATGATTGCTCATATTCCTATGATGCATCACAAAGCTCCTAAAACAGTTCTTGTAATTGGCGGAGGTGATGGCGGTACTGTTCGTGAAGTTCTTAAACACGATACAGTAGAAAAAGTTGTTCTTTGTGAAATTGATGGAATGGTTATTGATGCTTGCAAAAAATACCTTCCAACTATAGCCTGTGAACTTGATAATCCTAAATGCGAAATTCTTGTTGAAGATGCTATTGAATACATCAAAGACAAAGAAAACATGTTTGATATAGTTTTAATCGATTCTACTGACCCAATGGGACCCGGAGAAGGTTTATTTACGGAAGAATTCTATACAAATGTTAAACGCTCACTAAAAGAAGGCGGAATTGTCGCAGCACAATCTGAATCACCTTTTGTAAATAAAGAAGAAATCAAAAAAATGTACACTCTTCTTAAAAAGGTATTCCCAATCTGCTCAACTTACACTTCAAATATCCCGACTTATCCTGGTGGATATTGGGCTTGGGCATTTTGTTCAGAAACAGTTAAACCGCTTTCATACTGGGATGAAAGACGTGGAAACGAAATTACAAAAACTTGTAAAATTTATAACAAAGAGTACCACGAAGCAAGATTTGCGCTTCCGAATTACTTGAAAGAGTTATTATAAAAAGAGAGCCGAAAGGCTCTTTTTTTATCTCAATCCCAAAATTTCCTGAGCCTGAGCTTCGTTTAATAACTTTGCTCCGCCCAAAATTTCCGTATTTAATACAACCTGCGCATAAGATTCCGCAAGTTCCAGTTTTAAATAGGCATCCTCTATTGTTTTGGATGCTACAATAAACCCGTGGTTTGCCATTAAAACAGCATCATATTTGTCAAAATATTTAACGGTATTATCAACCAGCTCACGGGTTGATGGTAATGCATAATCAGCAAGCGGAATCCCGCCAAAATAAAAAACATTCTCTGCCATAATCGGCGACATTAAATCTTTACCGGCAGATGCAAAACTGCTCAAATATGGCGAATGGACATGAATTATGTAATTAATTTCAGGTCTTTGTTTATAGATTTCTATATGTAAAAACTTTTCACTCGAAGGCTTTTTATTTTTTTCTAAAGATTTACCCTCAAAATCAGTATAAACAATATGTTTCTTTTCTAAATACCCGTTTGCAGAGCCTGATGTTGTAATTAACATCCCGTCTTTAAATCTTGCAGAAATGTTACCTGAATATCCGGGAGTATAGTTTTTTTCTCCGCATAATTTACCGTAAGATATAATTTGATTTTCAAGTTTTGATCTTAAAAACATTATAAGACCTCTTCCATTATTTTTATGTCTTCAACAACAGCCCTTTGTAATGTTTTTTGTTTCTTAGGTGATTCAAAACTGTTTTCATTTTTATCTTCAAGGTTTTCTGATTTTTTCTTTTTATGCTGTTTTATTTCCAGAGTTTCGTATTCTACATTAGCTCCTTTTGCATCCATTTTCATTTCAAGAGTACAATAGAGGTTTTCTCTGACAAAATCGTAACCTAAATTTACTTTCATATCATCAGGTCCTACAGAGAAATAGAACGAATTTTCCTGAAAATCTCTTCCATTTACAGCATCATTAGTAAGGTTTATTGAACTAAACCATGATATTGTTAAATATCTTGATAATCTGAAATACTCTCTTAAGTATAGGTTCTGTTTACCATATCTGTAAGCATCAAAAACAGGCATTGGAGTATTGTCATCATATACAGAGAAATAATATCCGATATCTTGCATCCAACGTTTGTATTGTGTATGTAATCTTGGCCCGATACGTCCGATAACCTGAGTATCGCCTGTCCCGTAAATACCTGCTGACAATTGAGAATTTACTCCAAAAGAAAATGCTTTTAGCTTTTCTTTGTCTTCATAGCTGTATAAATCTTGACCTGCTTCTGCCATATATCTGAAACGGGTTGTACCGGTTTCGTTACCTTGAAGTCTTTCAAAGTGGTTATCGTAATCCAAATCCTGATAATAACCTGCATCAAATCTGTGTCTGTAATGGGAGCGCTGCCCCTTTAGCAAGAAAGAATTTGATGAATAAGTTTTATCATAAACTAACTCAGCACCATATTTTGGTCTTCTGCGTCCTAAAAACCATTCTTCAAAATAGCTGTTCATACCATATTGTAAGAATAAATTATCATCAAGCTTTTGTTTACCATAAACAATGAACTTGCTATTAGCAGTACCGTAAGCAGCCATTGTTTGGTTAGTGCCGCTGCTGAATCGTCCGTAACCGCCTATTCCGAATCCGCTTTTGTAATTCAAAATTGGCATTGCTTTTAAAACAGAGCCTTTTGGTAATTCGAATACAAATCCAGGGCCAGTATAAATACCCAATCCGCGATAAGAACCGATTTCCCAAATATTGCTTTCTACAAAATCGTGGTTTTTGTTTGTATAAATTTTAACGGCAGGGACTTTAAATAAAGTTTTTTCACCCTTAAAAATGTGAGGTTTTTTAAGGGAAATAATTTCCAAGTCACCTTTTTGTGTGATTTTAATATCTTTTGCTTGTAATTTTATAACTCCGTTTTCAATATCTTTTTCAAAAGTTTCATCTTTCGGAGTCATCATTGTGCGTGTTCTTGGACCGCGTGTCGCAGAATGAAATTCAATCGGATAAGAGCCGCTGACTTCAATAGAACCATTTTCCTGAACAACTCTGTCTCCATAAACATAGCCTTTTTTAGCTTTAATTTCAACAGTTCCTGTTTTTGTCATCGGATTTTCAATCAAAGCATTTTCTTCGTTCATATCAACAAAGATATAATCACCAGTGATAGTGCGTCCGCTTTTAAGTATTCTTACATTGCCTTCTGCTTTAATAGTGTTATTGATTCTGTCAAAAGTAATTGTATCAGCTTTAACGACAGTATTTTGTTTAACAAATTCTACGCTGACATTGCCTTTAGCATTGATAAGGTAGTTAGGAGTGTCATAGTCAACATTATCGCAATCTAAGATAATATCTTCCGTTTCACTTTCTTCTACTGCTTTGTCTTTTTTTCGGAAGAATGATTTTTTAGATTTTTGATTTTCAATTGTTGATTCTTCATCGGCTTCAAATCCATCAGGATTGATTTCTTCAAAATCATCAACAAGCTCTTTTGAAGCGTATTCGGAAGTCTCAATTTCTCCTGTATATAAATCTGAGGCTGTAGGAGCTAATTCAAACTTCTTATTTTCTTTGTCATGGAATTTTTGCTTGAGTTTCAGCCTTAAAAGTTTAACAGGCGGAATCGTTTCCTTCGATGAACTTTTTTTATTATCTGTAATATTTTCTTCATTGGCAGGCGGAGTAAAGAATGCATCGCCTGTATAATCTGAAGCTTCTGAAAATGCAAAATCTGCTGAAGCAGAATTTGCAGCAACAATTGATGATATTAAAGCTATTATTAATTTCTTTTTCAAAATCAGATTCCTATATATAGTTTAGAGGGTTATTTGGCTGACCGTTTACACGAACTTCGAAGTGACAATGAGGTCCTGTGCTGTATCCAGTCGTACCTTCATAACCGAGTGTTTGACCTTTTGTAACTCTTTGACCGTTTGTTACGGCAATAGAGTTCATATGAGCATATAATGTTGTAATAGGTTTTCCGTTTACAATACCGTGTTCCAGAATTACAACTTTTCCGTATCCGCCGTACCAACCTGAGTAAATAACTTTTCCTGAGTTAGAAGCTTTTATTGCTCCAAGGTTCGGCCCTCCGATATCAACCCCGGAGTGGAAAGAACGGCTGTTGAAAATAGGATGGGTTCTGTACCCGAAAGGAGAAGTTATTCTTCCTTGAATTGGTTTAATAAATCCTGAAGCAACCTGAACATTGCTGTCTTTTGCGGTTTTGTTGATATAAGTACCGATACTTGCGGATTGTCTTTCAAGCTCTTTTTCAGCCTTTTGATAAGCAATACGGTCGGTTCTTAATTTATTAATCATGCTTTCGTTCTTAGCGATAGCTTTATTAATATAAGCTTGTTGAGAATTTATTGATGCTACGGAACGTTCAAGATTCCTTTTTCTTAATTGGATGTTGCGTGCAAGCTGGTTTATTTCATTAGCTTTGGCTTTTGCTTCAAGCATTTTGTTGTAGTCATCCTGTAAGATTATTTTTTGGAAATACAATCTGTCCACAAGCATATTGATATCTTCTGAACTTAATAGAATTTCGAAGAAAGCTTTCCTCTGGGATTTATATACACAGCGTACGTGATCTGCAAGTATAAAGTTAAGGGTGTTGTATTCTGCGGAAGCCTTGTCTAATCTTGCCTGTAGTCCGTCTAATTCTTTTTGTGCGGAGCGAATTTGATTCTGAGAATTACTTAAATTCGTATTGGCGCTTTCAAGCTTCTGTTGGTTTTTGTATAATTTGTTTGTTTCAACGCTTTCTAACCATTTTAGACGGTTAATTTTTTCTCTGGTTTGGCGTTTCTGGGTTTCAATGTCAGTTGCTGCATAAGAAGTTAAACACCCGCAAGTGTTTATTAAAATCGCTAAAAATATTAAAATATTTAATATTTTTTTTGAGTTCACGCTTATTTCCCCATGCTAAGTACTGTTGCAAGAACGGTAAAACCTACCATCCAAAGAATTACTGCAACTAAGATAAATCCAACTATAATTTTTTTATTATTTCTAAAAAAGTCCATCTTAACCTCTCTAATAAGAATATCATAGTATAAAAAAAGCTTAATTTCAATTAATTATAGATTTGTTACAAAATTCGTGTTTTAATAAAACTGCTATGAATACAAAGAAAAGATGTCCTTGGGCAGGAAATGATTCTATTTATATTGATTATCATGATAATGAGTGGGGAAGAGAAGTTCATGATGATAACAAGTTGTTTGAAATGTTAATTCTTGAGGGCGCACAAGCAGGGCTTTCTTGGATTACTATTTTGAAAAAACGAGAAGCTTATCGTAAGGCGTTTGACAGATTTGACCCTAAAAAAGTAGCACTTTATTCTGCTGATAAAGTAGAAGAGTTGATGAATAATCAAGGAATTGTAAGAAATAGATTAAAAATTAATTCTGCAATTATTAACGCTCAAGCATTTTTAAAGATTGTTGACGAATATGGAAGTTTTGATAAATATATCTGGAGTTATGTTGACTATACTCCAATCGTCGGGCACTGGAAAAGCATAAGCGAAGTACCTGTAACAACGTCTATTTCGGATAAAATAAGCAAAGATTTGAAGAAGCGCGGGTTTAAGTTTGTCGGCTCAACAATAATTTATTCATTCATGCAGGCAATAGGTATGGTAAATGACCATATTACGGAGTGTTTTGTTTATAAGGAGAGGGGTAAATAATATTCTAATCCAATCCTTTGTATTTTGTTCTAAAGCCAAGGTTTTCTTCTGGACGTAGTGCATTCGGATACATCGTATCTGTATATATATCTTCTTGTAATTTTTTGATAAGCTCAAAAACTTTTCTATAATCCTTGATATCTGCAATTGTCATTCCAACTTCTAAAGGCCTGCCATTTACTCTTACATTTGAGCTATAGAAATCTGCAATATTGTTGCTTGTTAAAACAACATCTCCAACTCCAATTAGTTGGTCTATTATTCCTCTGTGGATATTTACTCTTGCTAATTCTGAAAATGGTTTCATGTTGCAAGTATAAGAAAACAATCCTCCTGATGTGTAAACACCTTTATCTGTAACTATATATTCCGTATGTTGATATCTTCTAAATACAAATACTACACCCCCTAGATATATCCAAACGGGCATTAAGTGAATTAGTAAAAAGCCCAGAAGTAATGGTGAAGATTCCTTTGCAAATAATGTAACTCCTATTATTGTAAAATCAATTAATCCCCAAATAAAAGCAAAAGGCAGCAATGGATTAAAAATTCCTTCTAAAATAAAGCACCTTTTATTAGGCTTTCCACGCCATAGAACTTTCTCATCTTTGCCAACCATTAGTTCTAAATCAGATTTTGCATAATTCATATATTATATTCTCTCCTATTATTAGGATTAAAAAATGTCGATGGGGGGACTTGAACCCCCAAGGATTTCTCCACACGCCCCTCAAACGTGCGCGTATACCGATTCCGCCACATCGACCCGTACTCTTGTTTATTCTCTTGTCAAAATTTTGTCTGTCTTTATGGAGGATGAGTTCCACTCCCTCTATTGGCTTTTTAATTTTTTCTTACTGGTTTTAACCTTCTACGCAAAACGTGACATTTAGTCACCTTTTGCTGCTCGCCAACAGAGTCCTTGCCACATCGATATGATAAATTTATCCTAACACAAAAATATTTTTGTTACAATTATTAATTTTTATTGACACAAAAAATCTTCTGATAGACAATAAAAGTTGTGAAAGTCGTGTATTAAGGTAAGTTTACCTCAATTTATAAAAAGGCGGTTTTAATGAAAGTATCAGCTATATCACAAAATCCTGCTGAAGGTATGAATGCAAGACGCAATTTGTTTATTCGTTTCAGTAACAGTTTTATGTCAACACCAAGTGGTGAAAACCCTGTTGAAAAAGCAGCTATGTCAAATCCTATTGAGCAACCTGAAAAACCTGCAAAAATGGGTATCGAAAACTTACAGGAATTCACTATCTTCCCTAAAGAAGTTGTTGACGGCAAAACTATTATTACTGCATAAGGATTATTATAAGAGAGGATAAGTATGATTTTAAAGATTTTTAGAATGGAACATAATAAATTCGTTCCTGAATACAAAACCGAAGGTGCAGCCGGCATGGATTTATGTGCTGCGATTGAAGAAGGGATTACACTTCAACCACTAGAGAGAAAGCTTATTCCTACAGGTTTAAAAATCGAACTTGAACACGGCTATGAAGCTCAAATCAGACCACGTTCAGGACTTTCTATTAAACACGGTATCAGTCTTATTAATTGTGTGGGTACTGTTGATGAAGATTACAGAGGCGAAGTTTGTGTTCCTGTAGTTAATCTTTCAAATGAAGCATATACAATTCAACCTGATGAAAGAATTGCGCAAATGGTTATTGCTCGTGTTGAACAGGCTGAAATTAAAGTGGTGACAGAACTTTCGGAAACTTCTCGCGGTGAAGGCGGATTTGGTTCTACGGGAAAAGTATAAAATACTTGACGTTCAGGGCAAAAACGTATAGAATGATTAGATAGCATGCTCGATTGCCTGCTATGGTTATTAATTATTTAGGAGAACACGTGATGTACCAAGACGAAAAGCTTATTTGTGAAG
>JAMPIM010000064.1 GCA_023662705.1 Candidatus Gastranaerophilales bacterium
AATTCCTTAATAATTTGAACTTTGCTTTTGAGTGGTTTTAATCGAATAATTCCAAATTGTTCGTGAATCTTCTGAATAGATTTATCTTCCAGAAAGGAAACGCTCACCGCAGGAACTTTAATACCAATTAACTGCAAGAACAGATAAAGCGTTATGCTGTCTAAACCGCCTACGGATACATGACAATTCAAGTCGCGTTTTCCGCATTCTCGGTAAAATTCCCATGCTCTTATTTCTGCATATGCAACTTTTTGTTCATAGGGTAATTGCTGTTTTACTCGAAAGTAAGTTATCTTCTTATCTGCTCCTATTGATTCCATTCGTTCTATTACGTTCATTTAAAAAACTCCTTTATAAATTATGTTCAGCAAGAAAAGCAAGAATATTATTGGTGTTAGCCTCATACTTATCTTTTAAAGATTTATACTTGCTGTTCAGTTTCTTGCCTTTGCGAGAATTATTAATATCGGTTAGAAACTGTTCTACACCGACAACGTCGATATATGTGCTAATAGCTCCGGAGAGCTGATTATTTACGAAGCCGTACAGTTTATCAAAGCTGTAGTTATCGGCAGGTTTATGGAATATACTGCGAGATTCAGCGGATTCAATGAATTTCAGCCAATAAGGTGCAGTATCAAGCACAGAACTGTTGCTTTCATTACTGGTAGGAATAATATACCGCAAGTAATTATTCAGTACCATGAAATACTTTTTTTCAATAGTATCTTTAAGCTTAAGGAAACCTAAAGCGCACTCTTTTCTTATCTGAATTTCACAGCGTACCCAGTGAGGAACTTTATCTTCAATATGCTGTTCCAGACGTTTATCATATATTCTGATATATACATTTGATTTTTTTGAACCATGATTAACAGATATTCCTTTATTGCCTGTAATGACTTCCCAATCTTTGAATCTTGAAACATAATTAAGCTTTTGAGTTTCGAAGCACAGCAAAGGCAAATCAAGAACACCGTCAAAATCATCATAAGCAATATCAAGTCTTGTGATATTCATTTGACGTTTTTCAGAATCTTCCGAATAATTTTCAAGAATTTCAGCAAACAATCCGTCATAATCTGAACTGCCGTATTTTTCCCATGCTCGACAGCCTTTGCCGGACATTTCAACACATATGCCCATATCTTCACGACCGTTATAATGTATTGATATACCGTCAAAATAAAGGCGGTCACGATAGCCGTAAAAGCCTTTAAGATTTTCAAATTTTAAATCTTGCAAGCCGAGAAATTCAACAATTGATAATTGATTATGTATTTTCGAAGTAAAAGTTATCCAGTCATAAATTATATAATTATTACTCATTCTCAACACTGCCTATTAAACACTTGTCATCATCAGTATTGTTATTTTTCAACAAACGAGGTATAACGGCAGAATCAAGATAACGTTTTAAACAATGCACGCACATTGTGCTTTTTATAATTCCAAATTGAAAATATGCAAGTTCTCTGTCTTTTCCGCAAGATGGACAAACTCCTGTTTTTACTGTTGCCATAATTGTTAACACTCCTATTATTTTTATTGTGATTTAGGTTGTACCCCCCTGTTAGCTACAGGGGGTTGAACTATCGGAACTTCTCCGACAGCCTTTGAGGGAAAGGGGAACCCCTACGGGGACTCCCCTTTCCCCTCTTTTTATCGCCTTCTGCGCATTGACTTCTTGTAATTCTTCTGACCTTCTTTTGAACCGTCTGTAAATAACGGGTCTACTCCTTGATTTCTCAATATTTCTTCATCTGATAAATATTCAAGTTCTAACAAACCTTGTATAAGCTCTGTTGTATCGTATAAATGGCGGTATTTATCGGTTTGAATTTTTATGTATGAATCGTATACTCTCGGAACATACATAGGATTTTGAACATACGCTTCATACTCTGAAACATCATAGCATACAGCCGTTAGTTTACGGCTGAACGGATGCGGCAAGCTTGCGTTACACTCTGTAACGGTTGCTGAAATGTCTCTTATTTGTTTATCAAGAAGATTATACCGCTGAACTGTTCCTAAAATCATCATGTGCTTTTTACGGCACTGGCAAAGATGCTGAAATACGGCTTTAGGAACGCTTTTTTTACCGCTTGAAAAGTCTCGGCTATTAAATAACGTTCCTATCTCGTCTATGAGAATAAGGCTGTTTTTAGGAGCTTTTAGAATATCCTCGGCTGTTTTCAACGGCAAAATTTTTGTATGTTCCGGAAAATTGGTAAGTTTCAAGTTTGTAACAACGTGCAATTGCGGATATTTTTCACAAAGTTCATAGGCTTTAATTGTCATAAGACTTGTTTTGCCTTTGCCGAATTTTCCGGTAAACAGATGTATTCCCCAACCGTAGAAAAGACGGTTTTTGCGGTAGAATATGTATACAAGGAAGTCATAAAAGACATAGAAAAGAAACTCAGGGAAAGCACGTATATTTGCGAATAAAAGTTTAATTATATACATTTCAATGACCTACTTTCAAAAATCCACGCATAAGCGTGTACAACATCTTTACAAACCACCATATGAACCAGAGTGCAGCTAAGAATTGTAATGCCATGGTAAAGCATTCAAATTCCGTCTCCGGTACGTAATCAAGATTCACCCCAAGGGATAGAAAAAGCTGATGTATTATGTTCTCTGCGTTCTCCAGCATCTTCGTTAACCTCCTTTTTTTCCTCTTCTTCCACAGGCTCGTTTAAGTCTGCTTCAAATTGCGAGGGTGTAATATGTACTTTCTCTTCCTTGTCGTGCCACTTCCGGACGTCGGCAAGGAATCTGAACAGTGCGCATAACATTGAAAATATAAGCGATAAAATATACAGTGTGAATGCGAATCCTATTAAAGAACCCATTTTTTATACCTCCATTAATTAAATAAATTTCTGACAAATGCGAATATTATTCCTAATACCGCCATTGCTATGAGTGCTTGAAGTATCGTGAACGAATAGGGCGAAAAGGTTAGTCGTGTGTTCATCATTCTGATACATAAGTCAAGTACAAGTTTGATGTTTGACATTTATTAAGCCCCCTAACCGACAATATTTGAAATAATGCTGAAAACAATTCTAACAGCAATAACAGCAAAAGAAAAAGTAACAAGGATGCCTATATATTCATGAGGTTCAAAACTGCCAAAGGCTTTAAAAAGAGTATCAATAAAATTTTCTCCAGTACTCTTTGAAATCAGATAAGGAAGCTTAAGAAAAATATTAATAAGAGCGTCATAAATACAATTGAAAACAGGTGAAACAATAGTTAAAATTAAATCACCGAGACCCTCAATTAAATTTTCTGCAACTTCAGCCATATTAACGCACCCTCCTTATTATTGCCAGAATCAAAAAAGAAGTTAAAGCTAAGGAAATGACAGAGTAAATATTTGACGGGAAATAACTCAACGTAGTTGATAAAAAGCCAAAAAATGAACGAATAGTACCAGTTAAAGAAGTAAAAGAAGTTAAACCAAAACCAGAAGAAGAGCCGGGAGAATCACCAATTCCCCAAGCAGCACCAACATCAGGATGATTATTAGTAGGGTCACCAGTAATTTTTGAATTTGCATCAGAATAATCATTAAAGTTTTTTGATTTTATAACCGTTTCTCCGGTAACAGGGTCTATATATCCTTTAGACTTCCACCCCTCCATAACCGCTTCGGAAGGATTAGTAAAAACTACATTACCGCCATATGTGCTATTAGGATTAAATTCAACAGAAAAAGTAATCCAGAAATTAGAAGAGTAAACAAGCTGAATAGATGAATAATCAACATAATAATCAGCGTTTTCAAAAGCAGATTGACGAGATGCACAGCCGTAATCACATTTAACAGCGTATACAAGAACGTCATATTTAACACCTTTCTGTATTTTCATTTGGTCAAGTGAAAAATTATGAGTAATTGACGATTTACAACCGACATAATGCCAAGGAACATTAGAAAGCTGTTTTGAACAAGTAAATTTAGAACCCCAATCAGTAAAGGAAGTATCAGAATGGCTAATAAGAGAATCATAAAAATAATTCCATTCTTCAGACCACCAGACAAACAAAGGATTGGTACGAGTATCATAAACAGAAGAAACAGCAGTAGCACCAAGTTCAGAAACAGAATGAAAAGAAAGGGATTCGCCTTGCGGAACTATAGCCATAAGAACTTGGACTCCAAATTTAGAGTTATTACGAACGTCTATTGAAAAATTGTTAGATTGAATAGTATGCTCAAAAGTAGAACCCTCAGGCTTATCTAAAGGATTAGAAGATAAAGGCGGAACGTCATTAACAATCTTATGGGTAAAATCACATGAGCCTGAAAGATTTGGAGTGAAAATAACATCAATATCCAATTCATTGCTATCAGCTTCAAACATATTAGTCTCAAAAACATTAAAAGAAAAGCCGTCAGTGATGTAAGAAACCTGTTCGCTGTTGTCTCGTACTCTGAAAAGTTCGTTTGTGTTTGAATCGAAAATAAGAGTTTTTGAAACGTCATCAGAAGAACCGAGAGAATTAAAATCATAATTAGGCAAAGATTGGTGACCAATATTATAAAGAAAAAAACCACGTCTACCGAGAAAAGAAATAGTATAAACACCGTTATCTTCTTCAACGCTTATTTCGTCATTATAAATAATAAATTTAGTTTCAATATCATAACTGCCGTCACCTTTTTGCTTATATGTATTATACCAAAAATAATACTTTGGGTTGGTCTGTTCAAGAAGCTGTTCTAAAGGATGAACATAAAAAGAAGAACCCTCATAAGGAACAGCATCAGTACTCATAATATCCGAAGCATGAACCGAAATAATTGATAAACTGTTCAGAACCAAGCAGAACACAACCGGAATTATCAACAATATTTTTTTCAATAAAAAACCTCCTAACTAAAAGTCAGGAGGAAAGAACCGGAAGCAATGGCAGTCTGCCCCCTGCCCTTTTTTATTTTAAATAAATGCATGACTATGAACGTCTGTGAGTAAGCCTAAAGAAAAGACCAAGACCGCCAGCGGCAAGGGACATTCCGACAAAGCACATTGCAACAGGGTTTCCCGTAGCCATTGTAACAGCACTGTTAAAAACGGTTGTTACATTTGCGAGAGCATCTGCAATCATGTTCGTAGCTCCTTCCATAATTAATTTACTCCTTTCAAGTATGTATATTATAACAGCCGTTCAGCTGTTATTTACTGTTTACAGGCTTAAAGCCTACTACGGCAAGTACTCCGTTTCTCGGAGCGTACTGGAATTCAACAGGTTTATTGATTAACGTTTTAAGAACATTATCAACATTAGTATCATTATCAGTAATGTTAAGATAACGTGCTAAATCGGTTCTTTTAATCTTTTCTTCAAAGGGAGCGAAGCCGATGTGCGTTCCGTCAGAACCTACGTCAGTTATGCAACGAATTACTCTGTTGGAGTATTCCACAAGTTCGCCAGTGTCCTTACTTGGAAATGAACCGACTTTAATTTCAAAGCCTATTAATATTGTTTGTGCCATGATTTTTTCTTTCTCCCCTGTCGGTTTTGGGGTTACCGTATTTTTTTGTTGAAGCTCCGACACCAAAACGAATTTGATTCACAGCGTTAGCTTTTGAAAATCTTATTCGCTCCGGTGTGGGTTGCTTCTTAGATAAGTTTTCTTATCTTGATTACATTATATCATATTTGATGATGTTTTGCAATATTAAAATATGACAAAATGTAATCGAGTTTTTTGTGAAATATGATATAATGTAATCAAAGGAGGTGTGTAAAATGTATGCAGAGGGATTTGCAAGCAAACTAAAAAAAGCAAGAGAAAATACAGGATTTACACAAAGAGAAGTAGAAAAAGAAACAGGAATAAAGCAAAGCACATTAGCAAGTTACGAAATAGGAAGAACGCAACCAGACATTGAAACAATAGGAATTTTAGCAGACTTCTATGAAGTAGATGTAAATTGGTTATTCGGAACAAAGGGAAAAAAGTCAGAAGAAAATTACCAGAATATTCATGATACATACAAAGAAATAAAAAAGAGGGCTTAAAATGACAACAGATGATATAATATTAATAATAGTAATCATTATAATAGCGGTAATAATAACAGACATATTATTAATAATAAGATTTTCAAATTTAAAATTTAAAAAAAATTATGAAGAAAGAGCCAATAATGAAAAAGAAAAAAGACCGATTTTTGAGAATCAACAATATAAAAGGTATCAAACATATTACCCATATCATAAAAAATATTTACTAACCAAAAACGAATACTACTTCTATAAAAAACTTAAAGAAATAACAGAACCATTAAATTTACAAATACTCGCTAAAATAAGGCTTGCGGATTTAATAGAAGTCAATAAAGGTCTTGATAGCCGAAAATGGGGAATGTACTTCGGAAAGATAAAAGCAAAGCATATTGATTTTGCAATAGCAGAAGATATGAAAATAATTGCATTAATCGAGTTAGATGATTACACTCACAAAAGAGAAGACAGGCAGGAACGGGACATATTTGTAAATGATGTTTTAGCACAGACAGGCTACACATTAATAAGAACATACGGAGATATTCAAAAAATTAAGCAGTTTTTAGAATCAAGAGAAAATTATATAAACATAAATAAAGAATATGAAAAAATATGATTTTATGCTATTTATCGGCAAGCAAAGGATAAAAAGAAGCACACCGGACAGCTTGAAAACCGTGCAAAGCCGTTGAAAGTCTTTAAAAGCTGGGACTTACAACAGCTTCACACAGTTTCCAACAATCCGGCGCACTTGCATGAGGGTTAAGACCCTCAAACTCCCCTATTCTTAACTTAGCTTATCTTAGATAAAGTGCAGGAAGATAACAAAAAGCTCCGGATTGTTCCGGAGCTTAACGACTACATAACTTATATTTGGTGCAACTTTGTGTGCCTTTTCAACAATTGCCCTTTTGGGTTCTATATTTAATTTTTATCGTTATTTCTTATTATATCACCTTTTTATTCTTTTTTCAAGTCGTTGTTTTCAACATTATTTGGTGATTCTGCATATGATTCTTTTTCAACGTCCGATTTTTTACAAGTACAGATAACTTTAAAAGAACCACAAGGAAAACCAAAACAATTTAATTCATTTTCAAAGACAATAGAAGAAAATTCACAATTAGAACAATCTGAATATTCCGGATATATACAATATTTTTCATTATTCATTTTTCAACCTCCAATTTCAACAAAGCTTTAATTTGATTAGTCGTTTCCTTAAACGTGTTATACCGTTCTATTGCAACGGCAAGTTCTATACAGTCTA
>JAMPIM010000065.1 GCA_023662705.1 Candidatus Gastranaerophilales bacterium
TATGACAATCTTGTTGAAATGGTACTAAAAAGCGCAGGACTAAATAAATAATGTCAGACGAAGAACTAAAATCACATAGAGACAGTCAGGCAAGACGCTTGAAGCAGGCTCAAATGCAACGACAGATTCGCCGCTCACAGCGCCGATTGAATCGTTTGCGTGCGTGGTATAAGTTCTTTTTAATAATGTCGCTTATAGCATTAGGATTTTTTATACTTAAGCTTCCGCAATGGAGATTGCATTCTAATGCATTTGATAGTTTAAACAATCCTCAATTAGAGATTGTAAATAACAGAATCGTTCCTTCGCAGAAAGTTTTATCAGCTCTTAGAAGAAATCAGGTTCCTAAACAACCTGTATTTTTGGTTAAGACAGAAAATTTGAAGAAAAGTATTAAACAGCTTGAGCCGATTCAGGATGTTTATATAAGACGTTTTTGGTTTCCTGCAAGGTTGCAAATCATTGTAATTGAACGTACTCCGATTGTTACTATTTCTCCAAATACCGATGTTCCGCCAATTGCGTTTTTCTCTGCTGACGGTAAACTTATCGGGCGTGAGTATATGCCTCTTGCTGATGATTATAAAACTGTTCTTGTAATAACCTATGGAACGGGTGATGATTATAGAAACTGGGATGTCGCTAAAGTTAATAATTTCAAAAAACTTGCGATGCTTACTGAGCGTGAAACAGGTGAAACGGTTGAATATATTGACTATAGAAATCCTAAAGATGTTTATATGAAGATTCCTACCGCGAATGTAAGATTAGGAAGCATTAATCCTTCTACATTTGATAAAATTCAGCGCCTGCCGTCATTACTTCCGCAGGTAAAAATGATTAACAAGAAAGTTAAGTATATTGACTTGCGCTGGGATTCAAACTATATAAAATTGGATGAGTAAATGCCAAAAAGTGCTTATATACATATACCGTTTTGTAAATCAAAATGTAAATACTGTTCGTTTGTATCTTATGTAAAAGATGTTGAGAACAGTTATTTTGATGCGCTTTTGAAAGATATTGACGCTAATTATAAGGGAGAGGAACTTAACACCCTTTATTTTGGCGGGGGAACGCCTTCTCTGGTTGATATAAAGCTGATTGAAAAGATTTTGTCCCGATTTAATCTGGCAGAATGTTGTGAAGTAACTTTTGAAATGAATCCTGATGATTCTGATATTGAATATTTAAAGGAGTTAAAATCTCTTGGTGTAAATCGTTTGAGTATGGGTTCTCAAACCTTTGATGACAATGTGCTTAAACTAATCGGGCGAAGGCATACTTCTTCCGATACGATAAAAGCTGTTGAGAATGCAAAGAATGCAGAATTTGATAATATAAGTCTGGATTTAATCTATGGTTTACCTGATGGGGTAAATATAAAAAATGACTTGAATATAATAACAAATTTAGATATACAGCATATTTCAACCTATGGTTTGAAGATAGAGGAAGGCTCTCATTTTTATACTTCCCCTCCTAAAAATCTTCCTGATGATGATATGCAGGCTGATATGTATCTTGAAATCAATGATTATTTATCTGCAAGAGGATATCAGCGTTATGAGATAAGTAATTTTGCCCGAAAAGGATTTGAGTCCCGTCATAATTTGAATTATTGGAATAATGAAGAATATTATGGTTTTGGTGCTGCTGCACATGGTTATGTTAATGGAGTCAGATATTCTAATTTTGTTTCTTTGAAAGATTATGCCAACAATCCGGTAGGTTTTGCAGAGGTGCATAAAGTATCTCAGCAAGAGAATCTTGAAGAAGAAATATTTCTCGGGTTTAGGAAAGAAGAAGGGATAAATGTTGAGAAAATAAATAAAGATTTCGGGATTGATTTTGATAATAAATATAAATCCATACTGAATAAATATTTACCCCAATATATTCAAAAGACACCTTGCGGTTATAAACTAACGCTCGAAGGTGTCTTGTTGAGTAATAATATTTTAGCTGAATTTATTTAGATTAAAGAGTAACACATAGCATATAAATTCCCCTCGTTATTATAAAGTCTTATTTTGTTTTCATCGGAATCATAGACTATTTTAGATATAGGATGAGGAAACTCATTTCTAATTTCTTGTTTTCTTTTTGCTAATCTTTGATGGAATTGCACCAACTCTTCTAATGTTGAATCAGTCTCGCGTTTAATTCCTTCTATACCGGTATTGGAATATTTTTCATTAGCATGAGGAAGCAATAAGCCAAGCATATTATCTTTTACTTGGTTTCTTAGAACAGGTGACAGTATTACAGAGCCTTCTTCACTTCTTAAAGCTGTTTCCATTAATCTTTTTAAATAGAATCCAGTGTCTGCAAAATTTACGCCTTGTATAGCATCTGCAACATTAGGAATTTGTGTTATTCCGTCTTCCATTGCTTTAATCATAATATTTGAACGTTCTGTTTGCTGAAGAGCGGCTTCTTGTCCTTTACCTGTCAAAAGATAAGTCAGCATACTTTCTACTGCTTCTTTTTGATGTTCTCTCATCTCTTGAGCAGTTGCAATAGCTGTTTCTGGCATAACTGTTCCGATTTCATCCAATGATTTTACTTTTGCCATAGCTTCATATCGTCGAAGATCTCTAATTGTTCGTTCTTTTTCAACAATTTCTTGATCTTTTGCTGCAAGAGCACTTTTTACACTAGGGAAAATACTATCTTCGGTAGCTTTTATTGCTTCTTTTATTCGTTCCGGAACTTCTTTACTTAAAGAGTTTAATCTTTCTTGAAGAGTATGTTTTTCTTTTGCTTCTTTGGTAAGTCCTGTTATAAATGATTCAAAGATATCAGTTACTTTTCCGCTATCAAGACCTACAAGTTTACTTTTAGAAGCTTGTAATAATGTGTTGGCTGTCAGGTTACGATGATAGACTGTAATTTCCTGTACGAATTTGTCTCCAAGCATACCTCTGAATGCGACGTCGTTGTTAATTCCGTTCATATTTATCCCTTTTTTTATAATAATAACTTAAAACTGCTAAAAAATAAATTTGCTATTTGCAGTAAAAATTTTTTTATAATAGAATAAATAAGGTTTATAGGGGTATTTTAGGAGATAGTTATGCTGCAAAAAAGTGTGGAATTTATCCGTGAAAAAATTGGAGATTTTGTACCGGAGATTGGTATTGTATTAGGTTCAGGACTTGGAGAGCTGGCTGATGAGAATTGTGAAATAGCAATTCCTTATTCAGAAATCCCGGGTTTTGAAGCTTCAACCGTATCAGGTCATAAAAGCAGATTGGTTTTTGCCGAAATTAACGGAAAAAAAGTTGTAATGATGCAGGGACGCTTCCATTATTATGAAGGGCATCCTATTCAGAAAGTTGTTTTTCCTATAAAAGTTATGAAAAAACTCGGGGTAAAAACCGTAATGCTAACGAATGCGGCTGGCGGAGTAAATAAAGCTTTCAATCCGTCTGATTTAATGATTATTACTGATCATATCAATCATATGAACGTAAATCCGTTAATTGGTCCTAATGATGATTCAATGGGTGACAGATTCCCTGATATGAGTGAAGTTTATACTCCGCATCTTGTTGAATTGACTAAAAGGACAGCTTCAAAACTCGGTATTGATGTTCAGGAAGGTGTTTATATGGCATTAACCGGTCCATCTTACGAGACTCCTGCCGAAGTCAGAATGGCTCGTATTGTTGGTGCGGATGCTGTCGGTATGTCAACTGTTCCGGAAGCTATTATTGCAAAATGGGCAGGTATGAATGTAATCGGTATTAGTTGTATCTGCAACTCAGCAGCAGGTGTAAGCACCGTTGCATTGTCTCACTCGGATGTAATTCATGCGGCAAATGTAGCAAAAGAAAGATTTAAAATTCTTGTAAAAGAGGTTGTTAAAGCTCTATGAGATTAGACAAGTTCTTAAAAGTATCAAGATTAATTAAAAGAAGAACGGTTGCCAATACTGTTTCCGAAATGGGCCGAGTACTGGTTAACGGAAACCCTGCTAAACCTGCAAAGCAGCTTAAGGTTGGGGATATTATTGAGATTGAATACTCAAATCGAGTCGAAAAAGTTGAAGTTTTGATAATTCCATCAGGAAATGTCAGTATTCAAGAGTCATCTACATTATATAAGGTTATAGAATAGTGCACGAAATATTTGTAAGTATGAATAATTGGTTTCAGACTATGGGAGTTCAGGGGTTGGCAATAAACTCCTGCGTAGAAAGTTTTTTTCTTGTACCTCCTCCCGATTTTTTGCTGATAGCAATGGACTTAGCGAAACCTGAAAAAGCACTCTATTATGCAACTGTTTGTACAATAGCTTCTGCTTTAGGCGGGGTAATCGGATACCTTATCGGGTTGTTTGGCGGAAGACCTGTTTTTAACTTTCTCTTTAGAAAAAAACGCGATAAATTGGATGCTGTAGAGAAAATGTATGCTGAATACGGTTCATTTGCAGTCTTCTTCTCTGCGTTTACTCCTATTCCTTATAAAGTGTTTACGATTGCAAGCGGAATTCTTAAGATGAATTTTATCAAATTCTTTATTGCGAGTTTCTTTGGACGCGGTGCAAGATTTTTCCTTGTAAGTTTAGTGTTAATGTTTTTTGGTGAAGCCGTAAAAAGATATCTGGAATTGGTAATTTTGGCTGTAACCGTAGTAATAGTGATTTTCTGCATAATAGTTTATAAAAGGATAAAGAAACATGGGCGTAATTAATGAAAAATTTACGATAAATACCGAAGGTATGAATGATATCATTGATATCACAAAGCACGTACAAAATTGCGTCTATCAGCACGCCTTAAAAGATGGTATTGTTTGTGTGTCGATTCAAGGCAGCACCTCTGCTGTTACTACAATTGAATATGAAGAAGGGCTTATCCAAGACTTAAAAGATGCCTTAGAAAGAATTGCTCCAACGGGTCAGGAGTATCATCATGACGAAATCTGGCACGACGGTAACGGTTATGCTCACGTCAGAGCTGCTCTTGTCGGAAGTTCTGTTTCAGTAGCGCTTGTAGGCGGTTTGTTGAATCTTGGAACTTGGCAGCAAATAGTACTTCTGGATTTCGATAATAAACCAAGATCCAGAAGTATTACAGTGCAAATTGTGTATTAATTACCATTGAACTTTTTCAATAAGTTCGATTTCGTATCCGTCAGGGTCATTAATAAATGCAATTTTTGAACCCTTACCATTCAAATCAAATGGAGGGTAAAGGTAGTCGTATCCGAGTTTTGCAATTTTAGCCGTGAATGCATCTAATGATTCAACTGCGAATGCAAAATGTCCGAACCCTGAGCCGATTTGATACCCTTCAGCAGGAGTTTCGTCGTTATAAGTAAGTTCAATCTGGCAAGTTTTTTCTTTATCAGTTAAAAAATATAACCAACAGTCTTCAAGTCTTTTTTTATGGTCAAGTTCCATTTCCAAAACTTCTGTATAAAATTTTAAAGATGCGTCAATATCCTTAACTCTAATCATTGTATGTAAAAATTTCATAGTTCCCTCCTTGTGTACTTATAATACTATATAGTATTACTTTCTTTCAAGTACTCTTTAACGGCATTAATAGGAATAGCAAATCCTATCCCAATATTTGAAATATTATTATCAGGATTATAAATTGCCTGATTAATTCCTATTATTTCTCCGCGTTTATTCAACAGCGGACCGCCTGATGAGCCTGGATTTATTGCTGCATCTGTTTGAATCCTGTTTTTAGAATAATCAATGCGTGATATGATTCCCTGTGTTAATGTTCCGTTAAACCCGAACGGATTTCCTATAGCAAGAACTTTTTGTCCTACTTTTATCTTCTCAGAATCCCCTAGTTTAACCGTTTTTAAATCTCTTGCCACGTTTATTTTTAAAAGTGCAATGTCTTTGTTTTCACCCAACTTTTTCAAAACCTTTGCATTATAATTTTGTCCGTTTGACATCGTAACAATGACACTGTTGCTTTCAAGTACGTGCGCACTGGTTAAAATTATTCCGCTTTTATCTATAATACACCCTGTTCCGCAAGATATTCCGTCTGAGATTTGTGAGTCAACACATACAATTGCAGGGTTAATTTTTTTATATAAGCTTACATTTGCCTGTTCTTCTCTATCATAAGCAAATGCAGGTGCTGATAAGATGATTGCTGTAATTAGTGTAAGTATTCTTTTCATATTAGAATAATCAACTAAATTATTATTGCATTCAATAGCCAAATAAGGTGATAAAAAAAATCGACCCCGAAAGGTCGATTTTTAATTTTAATTGATTCTTTGGAACATATAACCGATTCCGCGAGCTGTAAGTATTAACTCAGGGTTTGTCGGATCAGCTTCCAGTTTAGAACGTAATCTTGAAATATGAACGTCAACTACGCGGGTATCGATTCTGTGATCAGCAGGGTATGACCAAACGTGCTGCAAGATTTCGTTTCTTGAATAAGCTTGTCCAGAATTGTTAACCAATAATTCAAGAAGGCTGAATTCCATACCTGTAAGTCTGATTCTTTCGTTCTTTCTGTAAACTTGTCTTCTTGCAGTATCAATTTTAATACAGCCTGTTGTAATAACGTTTTTAGCACCTTTACCTGATGCAGCAGCTGTACCTGCGCTTGAACCTGCAGGAATAATAACATCTTTAGAAATAGTTCTTCTAAGAACAGCTTTTACCCTTGCTTCAAGTTCTTTCGGGCTGAAAGGCTTGATAACGTAGTCATCAGCACCTAATTCAAGACCTGTAATTCTTTCTGAAACATCTCCAAGAGCTGTTAATATAATAATAGGAACATCAGATGTTCTTCTAATTTCACGGGTTACACCGTAACCGTCCATTTTTGGCATCATGACATCTAAAACCACTAAATCAGGGTTTGTTTTGTTGAATACATCAACAGCTTCTTCGCCGTCTTCTGCAACAACTACATCATAACCAACCATTTTGAGACGAGTTTCAAGGATTCTTCTGATACTGGCTTCGTCGTCAGCTACCAAAATCTTTTGACGAGCTTCTCCTTCGCTCATCTCTTCTTGTAATTCTTCATTTTCCGCCATGCTACCACCTTTAATTATGTTACATTTCTTTTAATTTCTTAATATTAATATATATATCTTAATAGAATTTAAACATTTTTGCAAGCTTTTTTTATATAAGGGTCGGGTGACATAGGTAGAATTACTAAATTGTATTATCACTTCAAGTCACCCTCTGCTGTTTCTGTTACAAACGGGTTCGTGTTGGTTGATTTTTAATAGAGGGTTGACACTATGCTTGGGCTTATGGTACAAATGGAGTATAAATAGTATTAGATAGG
>JAMPIM010000066.1 GCA_023662705.1 Candidatus Gastranaerophilales bacterium
CCATTGTTGCTTTAAAATCAGGTAACGGAGATTGTGTCTGAACAGCTTTTTGCTCACCGAGCTTAGATATCAAAGTCGTTCTGTCCACATCACCTGCGATTAAGAATTTCTCATCACCCGCTGAAACTATATATAAAGTTTTACGCGGTGCAAGCGTCATTGAATCAAGAACCTTCAAACTTTTGCCATTTCCTGATTTCACCCCGCCGATTGCAAATTTCTTAAACGCAAAAAGCGCAAGTCCCATTACGCCAACCATGGCAAGCGTATATACAATAAAATTAGCTAAATATCCCATAAACTACCCTCTTTTTATCCCTTTTAAGAATAATTTTCCTTAAGTCAATTATCCTTGTTGTTCAGCCTCTGGTTCGAAGTCACTGTAATCGAAATCAGTTCCTTCGGTTTGTTCTTCCTGTGGTTCTTCGTGTACCTCTTCTTGAACCGGAGGTGCTGAAGCAGCCGGAGACGAAGGATTTGATGATTCATTCACCTGTTCGATTCTCACACCAAATCTGTCATTGATGATTACGAGCTCACCGGCAGCAACCATTTTACCGCCTACTTTCAGTGAAACCTTGTTATCATAAACGGAACACAGGTCAACAATTAAACCTTCTTCAATACTCTTTAGTTCACCCAGAGTAACTTTTACTTTGTCAAACTCTGCTGACATATCAACCTGAATACTATCCCAAAGATTAGTATTTGTATTATCCATTTCATTACCTCCCGACATATCATAAGGCTCTATGATATTAATATTTGGTTTAACTTTAAATTTTTGTATAATATTTTCGCAAACAAGCGTCATTTCTGAAGAGTTGCTGTTTTCAAAAACAACAATATCTCCAACATCAAGCTTTTTAATATCCGCAAGCGGAAATACGGTTGTACCCAGTAACAAATCAACTTCCACAGGGCTGTGAGCAAAATCCATATCCGTAAAGTGCGGAGGTTTTGGTTCAGCTTCCTTAGGAGTTAGAATTTCCATAGGAACAGAAATTATAAACTTAGCAGCAGAATCTGAAATTGCACTTTTTACAAAATATGTAAGGTGCAAGATTTCATTATAACGGCGGTTTGGCTCTATAGTAAAATTCGGGGCTAATGTTTCATAAAGAAAATCATTAAAAGCCGTAATAATGCGTGCTTCGAGTTCTGAAACCTCTGTAAGTTCAAATCGTTTGTTATTTTTACCCAAAACTTTATCAAGGATTACATTGATTGCATCCTGTGAAATTCTGATATATACATCATTTTTAGAATTAATTTTGACTTTAGTAACAAAGAAAGTATCGTTCTGAGAAAGCACGTTCATATTGGTACTTACAGACGCAAGTTTATACTCAAATCCTTCAAAAAAGAATTCGTTGCTGCAAGACTTGACTGCCGGTGTGAAAACCGAGTCATACCATGAAAATTGCTTATATAATTCATCGAAGAATATAGAATTTATCATACTAATCCCTTTTGGGACAAATAAGCTTGTAGTTTTTACAACAGGCTGATTATATTTACCCCCTACTATAGTCCATTACTATATTATGAAATTTTAGAAATATACACATCATTCATTTAGAGGATAATGTTATAAGTCAATAATCCTTTCAATGTTAAAAATATTAGCTAGAGAAGGTTTCATCGGAGCAATATATATTTTATCTAAAAGTTTTTTGTAAATATTAGGCCTGACTTTTACATACAATAGAACATCCTTAATTGATTTAAACCCGTTAATTTCTTCGCGTTTTTTAATAATTTTCTTTGCAAGTACAATATTAATTCCGGGTAACGAGTTAATTTCTTCTACGCTTGCATTATTAATATCAATTTTTTGTGACTTTAAGACCTCAACATTCGGAAAGTTACTATAGATTTTAAATAAATCATCATATTTTAAAAAAGCATTTTTATCAGCTTGTAAATTAACTAAGATTTCCCTTAATATTTTGAGATTTCCCTTTATATAAAAACTTTTTGGATATTGTTCCCAGATTTGATAACATTTTATATTAGATAATTCAGGATTCAGAACCATTCGGCAATATTCATTTTGTGCTTCATTTTTTAATTTTGGGTAACAACATTTACGATTATGAACAAAGTATCTAGTAAACTCTCTTCTGATATTATACGCATTTGCATCCGAATCAAAAGTTGATTGTATATATCCCCAAATAGTAGATACTAAATTTGAATCAAGAGAATCTTTTGTTTTAATTAATTGACCTTGTATGCCCCTCACTGTTTTTTCTTTGCAATAAATACATAAATTATTAGCATCAGAAACTACCAGACGGCATTCCACCATTGAATTTTTTAAAAGAGGAAGAACCTTCTTTCTTTTAAAATACATTCGCAGCTGAGCGATAGTCATATACATGTTCCGCTCATTACCATATAGAAAACCGGAGCCCAATAGAAGTTGATAGCAAAAAATCATACTCAATATAAGCATTATGAAAAAAAGAACAACTACATCGCCAAGCATATCGGAGCCTGCCGAATAAACGACAAATAAAATATACCCTAAAATTAAAGTACCTATAAACATTAATATCGTTTTAGCCCAAAGAACCAGCTCATCTATACTCATTTTATAATTATATCATGTCAATTAAATCTTTTGATTTTTTCTAATTAATCACTATAATAAATAATATGAAGAAGCTTTTTTTGTGTTTAATTATGTTCACACTTTGCTTGCCGTCTCAGGCAGCTTTTTGGAATAAAAAAGACAAAGCTCTTGAAGCAGAACTTCAAGGCAAAGGTTATGCAGGGACATTACCTGACTTGAACAAAAACGCACAACCTAAGGAACAAAAGGTCACAACCCCGATTTTCGAATCACAAAAAGGCTTTAATGACCCTTCGGATTTAAAACCTGTTCCGAGAAATAACCCGGCTTTTATAGATATTATTCAAAAAAAAGACAGAACTTCTACTTATGTAATCGATGCAAATGAAATTATTCCAATGATAGAAAGACTCGTTGACTGTATCGAAGAAGAAGGAACCGTTCAATTATTCATTACCAGAGCAAATGTTCTTACGATGAATCTTGACCATTTGAGCCTCAAATACGAAGGAAAGCCTGAAAGTTATTACGAATCTTTCCGCAAACTAATGGAAATCAACGGTTATGTTAAATCCATTTCACTTCTAAGAAAAGAAGCCCTAACCTATCAAAGATATCTCGCATATCAGGCAGCAGGCTCAATTTATAATCCTGAGAATATTAACCAGCAATTAGAATACCTTCTTAATGAATTAAACTCTGCAATTATCATGCTTAAACAGGAAGGCTAGTTAATTTTTGGAATTAAAAATTTCCTATTTTGTTCTATCTTTCTAACACGGGTACTACCCGTAGAAAAAGAAAGGTAGAAAAAATGAGTTTTAATCCATTAAAAGAAAAAGGTATTCCTGTAGAGAAACAATTACGCAACTGGCATCAAGTTGTACAAAAACCGTTTAACAAAAACGAAGTAGACTGCTATTCAAGAACCCGTCAAATTTTGATGAACGGGATTGAAGTAGAAGCGTGGAACTTCAAACATACATTCGGAAGATTCTGTCCTGATTTGGATGATTGCAAACTGATTGCAAGAACAAGAAGAATTGAAGACGCACAGCAAACAACTGTTAACTGGTTAACACCTTGTGATCAGTCAGTTTTAGAAACAACTTTAGGTTATGAGCAGGTTGCAGTTGATTTAACAGCGTGGCTTGCTCAAAATGAACCTGATGAATATGTAAAAGAAACATTCAATTTTGGTTTATTAGAAGACTTTGACCACTTATACAGATACAGCCAGTGGGCTTATATGGTACATGGAATTAATCCTAATTATATTTTACAAGGTCAAACAGATGTAGTAATGTCAAGACCAACCCAAAACCACCATAACTGTAATGCAATGAGACTTCGCAAACATTATGACAAAGCGACTGCCGACCCTCAAACAAAGGTTAATATTCTGACTCTTGTTGCGGGTGAACAGCAAACTCATAACTATTATGCCGAACATGGAATGTGCTACGGCAATGACGTTTTAAGAAAAACTTATGCAGAAATCAAAGACGTTGAAGAAGAACACGTATCAATGTACGAATCATTAATTGACCCTACGGAAAGTATGTATGAAAAACTTCTTCTACACGAATTTACAGAAGTTTGTACATATTATAACTGTTATGAAGATGAAGAAAACGAACACCTTAAAAAGATTTGGGAAATGTTCTTATACTTTGAACTTGAACATTTACGTATTGCTTCAGAATTATTCAAAAAATACGAAAAAAGAGACCCTGAAGAAGTTGTTGGTACAAAAATTGTTCTTCCTTGCCGATTTGAAAGCCAGAAAGAATATGTTACCAATATTCTATATAACGAAATTGACAAACGTATCATGCCGGAAGGCGCATATACAACAATCAAAAAACTTCCTGAAGACTGGGTAAGTTATGATATTCAGGAAAAACAAGGGGAAGCAGGTTCTCCTACTGAAAACACATTAAGACATATTATTCTTAATAAAGGCAGAGATATTGTAAAAGCCGATGACAAACTTAAAAAAGATGAAGTTAAACTTTTGAAAAAAGGTTTGGAAGAACGTTCTATGGCACCTGACACGCTTATGCCTGATGAACTTGAAGAAGCAATTGAGCTTCATGAAGAAACAGAAGAAACAAGAAAAGAAACCAAATATATAGGATAAATTTTAGAATAAAACGGGGAGCTTGTTAGTTCCCCGTTTTATATGGTATATTAAAGAAAAAAGAGGGAAGCTATGGGATTTATAAAAATAATTACAGAACCTGCAATTTTAATAATTACAACAATATTTTTGTTTTTTATTCTTACGGTTCTAAAAAACTATTCTCAAACCGAGAAAAATCTTAAATCGGTTTATGAGTTTTTAAAAACATTCAACAAAAAAGAATTATCATACAGATTTAATCAGCTTGATGAATTTATGAGCAATAATTCATATACTGCTACCAACTGGGAAGATTTCAAGAAAGCTCTTATTTTCCCTGAAAAATTATTTACGGCTTCTCAAAATACAAAAGGTAATTTTACTCCTGAAATATATCTGACAGTTGATGCTTCATACTTTTTCAACGAAGAAACTCTTGTTTATTCAAAAATAAACCACAAATTTATACAAACAATGCCGACACTTTTAACAGGTTTAGGGCCGTTTTTTACATTCTTAAAAATGGCAATTGCCTTCACTGCTGTTGATTTTTCATCAGCTGCGGCAGGAGAATCCTTGAACGGATTAATCGGTAATATCCAGATTGCAGCATTGTGTTCGGTTTTCGCAGTCGGATATTCTTTATTGTTTATGTTTACGGAAAAACTTTTGTATAACAAAAAATGCAAAGCTTATTACTTATTAATTCAAAAAGAATTCATCAGACTATTCGATGTTTGCACCAGCGAACAATTTTTGTTGGATTTAGTAAAAGAATCAAAGCTTCAAAGCACAAATAACGAAAAAATTCTTAAATCTATGCCCGAAGATTTTGCAAAAGCAGTTTCAAAATCAATAGGCGAAATGACAACACCGTATTTAGAAAACATTTTATACAGCCTTAACCGTTTAAACGAAACTATGGATAAGGGTTCTGGCGGAGATGTTGTAGATAAATTATTCTAAGGACAGAGATGAGATTAAGACCCAAAACAGAAGAACAAAACGACGGAAATATTTTCTGGATAACAATGACCGACCTTATGACAGGTCTGGTTCTGGTATTTATTGTATTGTTTTTCTACACATTCCTGACAGGACATGTTGAACAAATCCAAAAAGAGCTGGCTCAGGAAAACGCTTCAAAATCATTACAGGAAACATTAAAACAACAGGATATTGAAGCGACTGTTGACCCGATTTCAGGTATTGTTAAAATTTCTGATTTGGAACTTTTTGAAGTTAACAGTTATAAACTTTCTCAAAAAGGAAAAGAGTATCTGGATAAATTCGCACCTGCTTATTTAGACTCGCTTTTTTCAAATGAATATTTAGACAAAAATATTGACAAAATTGTTATACAGGGACACACCGACTCTCAGACTTTTGCAGGAAAATTTTCAGATGATGAGCAGTATATGAAAAATATGGAGTTATCGCTCAATCGTGCTTATGAAGTCGCAAACTATATGACCAATACTCCGTATAACAAAACAAACGGCAATCGCTTAAGAAAAATGATTATTGTGGAAGGTGCAAGTTTCTCCAACCCTGTTATCATAAACGGCAAAGAAGATTTTGCAAAAAGCAGAAGGGTTGAATTAAAACTTGTTATGAAAAAATAAAAGCCTGATTTAAAAATCAGGCTTTTAAAAATTTTCCCGGAGATGGATTCGAACCACCGTTAAATGAGTCAGAGTCATCCGTCCTGCCGCTAGACGATCCGGGAGCACAATAAGATTCTAGCACGTAAATTTTTAGTGTAAAGATTAAAATGCAGACTCCCAAATCATACGTCTTTCATCTGCAACATCTATACCTGTATCTTTAAAACCATTTCTCAGATAAAATTTAATTGCACTACGAACAGAATTCAAGCCAATACACTTTTTACAAAACAATTTTTTTAACGAATCCAGCATTGCAGTCCCAATATGACTAAATTCTGCATAATAAGAAGAACTTAAATTATCAGGATCCACCTGAAGAAATTCTATAAACTCTTCGTATTCATCCTCTTTTTCAGTTTTTACCTGCGCCAGAGATAAAATTTGATCATAATCCAATTTCTCAAAAGTATCTTGTTGTGTTGTTAGTGCAAAAAATCTCGATTTCTCTCCCCTATTAATTGCTCTGCAAATATCATGAGCAAATGTACCATCTCCGGTTTTATCCCACTTTGCAGCAATTTTATTGGCTGCCAGTACATCCAGAGATTCTGTTGGATTAATTTCTACAAAAGAAACCTTTTTAGGACAAGATTTATAAATATTTATACGCTGTATAGTTGCAGAATTGAGATAATTGGCTTTAAAAGTTAACACGATACACACCTTATATTTTATAAAAAACCGTACCACTACCTATCGAAATACATAAAAACTGATTCTGATTTTAATACCTACTTTTTAGAGATACGACACCCGCAAGGATTGTCTTAGTGCTGCTATGTCTCCATCCTGACACGGTTCGACAGCTTACGCCATCATATTCTAAACTATCAACGGCATTAACCTCATAGGCAATTTCCACATACCCCTCACAGTAGGCTCTGCCCCTCGCTAA
>JAMPIM010000067.1 GCA_023662705.1 Candidatus Gastranaerophilales bacterium
TTTAGTGAAATTTTTTATTGTGGTTAAGAGGCTTTTATTATGTATGTAAACAAATGCATTAAGTGTGGTGCTGAATTTGAAACTAAGAACCCCAAGAGAGTAATATGTCCAAACTGTTTATACGCGGACAAGGGAGAAACTCAAGAAGAAAAACCTATGCAAAGCTATAGTTCATATAGCTCATATTCTGCAGGCGAACAACGTCCGAGAAGTTATGACAGACCTCAGCAGGGCGGATATAGAAATAACGGATATTCTCAAAACAGAGATGGCGGACAAAGAGGTTATAACCGCAATAATCAACAGGGCGGATACCAAAGACGCGACTATAACAACAATAGAGACGGCGGATATCAGCAAAGAAGACCTGACGGACAAAGAAGTTACGACCGCAACAATCAAGGCGGCGGTTACAGAAACAATTATGCAAGCGGCGGTAGAAATAACGGCGGATTCCAAAACAGACGTCCTATGCAGAATAGACGTCCAAGACCGCAAAAACCTGCTAAGCCGTTATTAGTAAGTAAGGAGCAATTAGAACAAATTGAAATTCTATATAAAACAATGCTTCCGCTTCCAAACCCTGATGCGCACGAAGTAATCGGTGCAAAAATCGGTTTAGAACCGCAAAAAGTATTTTTTGGAATCAATTTGGTACGTCAAAAAATGATGCTGCCTAAATTGCCGTTCCCTAAACGTAAATTAGCAATTTCTCAAGAACAAATGATTGCTATCAGAAGCTTATACGAACCATTATTACCGCTTCCTCCAATCGGCTGCCATAAAATTATTGCAGCACAGTTAAAAATGGAAGAATGGCGTGTTCACGTAGGTATTAAGCTAGTTCGTGCACAACTTGGTCTCGACCGTTGGAACGAAGATAGAGCTGATAAACCTGCTGATTATATGGTTTCTAAACACGAAAAGAAAAGTGAACCGGCTCCATTAGAAGTTCCTGCTGTCGAAACAAAAGCAGAAGCTCCTGTTGAGGCAGAACCGGTTGCTGTTGAAGAAAAACCAAAACGCGGAAGAAAACCTAAGAAGAAAGAAAATGAAGAATAACTTTATTTCAGTAGGTAAAATTTTAAACTTCCACGGAGTAAAAGGAGAAGCTAAGCTCGGCTATACCAAGAATAGAGAAGAGTTTTTAGCTCAACTTGAAGGTGTTTATATTAATGATAAGTACTTTGAGATTGAAAACCTTAGATTCACTCCGAAATGCGCTATTATAAAATTTAAGGGAATTGATTCTCTTAATGAAATTGTAGAATACAAAGGTTCTCTTATTTTTGTTGATGAAACCAAAGCAAGAGAACATCTTGAAGAAGACGAGTTTTTAATTGATGAACTTGTAGGTCTTGATGTTTATGATGGAGATAAAAAAGTAGGTGCAGTTGTAGGTGTATCAAATAACGGTGCCAGTGATTTACTATCGGTTAAAACATCTCCAAAGAATGTTTCATTAGTACCTTTTGTAAAAGCCATTGTGCTTTCAGTTGATATCAAAGCACGCCGAATCCAAATAAATAATATTGAAGGATTACTTTCATGAGGTTTGATGTATTAACATTATTTCCTGAATTAATCCAATCTCATATGGATTTTAGCATAATGAAACGAGCTTCCGAAGATGGAATCATAAGTGTTAATACAATTAATCCAAGAGATTATACGCTCGATAAACACAAAAAAGTTGATGATACTCCTTATGGCGGCGGAGCAGGAATGGTTTTAATGCCGCAGCCTTATGTCGATGCCTACGAAGGGGTAAATAAACTGGAAAATTCTATTACTCTAATGATGACTCCTCAGGGCGAACCTTTTACTGATAAAATATCAAACGAGCTTGCAAAATATGACCAAATAGTTATCCTATGTGGTCATTATGAAGGATATGATGAGCGTATTAGAGAGATTATTCAACCAAGAGAAATTTCTATTGGCGATTTTGTTTTAACAGGCGGAGAGTTACCTGCTCTGTGCGTAATTGACAGTGTATCAAGAAAAATTGAAGGCACTTTGGGCAAAATTGAATCTGCACATGACGATAGCTTTTCTGATGGGTTGTTAGAATATCCTCAATATACAAAACCACGAGAATATCGCGGTTTATGCGTACCAGAAGTATTATTGAATGGAAATCACAAGCTGATTGATAAATACCGAATGGAAGAAAAAATTCGCAGGACAAAAGAGAAACGTCCTGATTTATGGGAAAAGTATAATAAATAAAAAGAAAGCCGCTTCGTTGCGGCTTTTAACTCTCGTTAGATAAAGGAGTGGAGGAGAAAATAAAGAAAAGAGATTATACTTTATATATTCCATGATATATAATTTCAATAACAAATATAGCCAAATTTGTTACATTAATTAATAAAACTTTACAATTTCCCCCTAAAAATATTGTATTTACTGAATCTTTTTTGTTGTATAATTAGATGACAAATGTTAAGGGGAGAGAAAATATGATAAATATAGCTGTCTGTGGAGCTAACGGGAAAATGGGTCAGGAAGTTGTCAAAGCTGTTAATACAGCGGAAGACATGACTCTTGTTGCTCAAATAGATATTTTTAACGGACAATTTGCTACTATTCAAGATGCTAAAAATTCTGTTAAAATCGACGTATTAATTGATTTTACACAACCTTCATCTATATATGAAAATGCGCTTTATTGCTTAAATAACGGGATTAAAGTTGTAATAGGAACAACAGGGTTATCAGATGAGCAAATTACGGAACTAAAAAAACTTAGTGAAGAAAAAGAAACAGCATGCCTTATTGCTCCTAATTTTTCCACAGGAGCGGTTCTATTAATGAAATTTGCACAAATGGCTTCAAAGTATTTTGATAATGCTGAAATTATTGAATTGCATCATAATCAGAAAAAAGATGCTCCATCAGGTACAGCAGTGAAGACTGCGCTTATGATGGGGGTAAATGATAAAGATTTTACATCGGGCAATTGTCCTGAAAAAGAAACCATAGAGGGTGCACGAGGCGGAGTATCTTACAATAATATTCATATACATTCGGTAAGAATGCCTGGATATATTGCATCACAGGAAGTTTTATTCGGCTCTAACGGACAAATTTTGACAATTAGACATGATTCTATGAACAGAGAATGTTACATGGGCGGTGTATTGCTTGCTGCAAGATATGTAAACGAACATTGTGAGTTTATTTACGGTTTAGAAAATATAATGGAGTAATGAGAAGTAATGAGAAAACCTAATATTGCAATTCTTGGTGCTACAGGGGTAGTTGGAAGAGAGATTACAAAGATTACAGAAGAACTTGGAGTAGAATTTGAAACAATCAGATTCCTATCAAGCGCGCGTAGTGCAGGCTCAAAAATAACCTTTAAAGGTAAAGAATATACAGTAGAAGAAGCAACTCCTGAAATATTTGAAGGTATTGATATCGTAATGGCATCAGCAGGCGGTTCAACAAGTCAGAAGTTTGCACCTGAAATTGTTAAACGCGGAGGCTTAATTATTGATAACTCATCTGCTTTCCGTATGGAAAAAGATGTGCCGCTTGTTATTGCAGGAGTTAATGATGAAGATTTAAGAATGCACAAAGGTATTATTGCAAACCCTAACTGCTCAACTTCTCAATTAATGCTTGTTTTAGAACCTTTGAAAAAATTTGGCATAAAAAGACTTATTGTATCAACTTATCAGTCTGTATCGGGTGCAGGGTTAGCTGCTATTAATGAGTTAAGAGATGATACTGCGGCAAGATTAAAAGGCGAAGATTTTGAAAATAAATGTTTCAAAAAACCGATTTCATTCAATATTATTCCGCAGATTGATGTATTCTGTGAAAACGGTTATACAAAAGAAGAAATGAAGGTTGTTAATGAAACAAGAAAGATTCTTCACTTGGATGAAAGTGTAAAAATTTCTTGTACAGCAGCTCGTGTCCCTGTTTTTAGAGGGCATTCGGAAGCCGTCGACATTGAATTTGAGGTAAATATTGAGCCTGATGAGGTTCGTTCTATATTAGAAAATGCTTATGGTGTTACAGTTATTGATAACCCTGATAACTTTGAATACCCTACAACTCGTGACGCAGATGGAGTTGACCCTGTTTTTGTCGGAAGAATCAGAAAGAATCTTGCCTTCGACAACGGAATTTCTTTATGGTGTGTTGCGGATAATTTAAGAATCGGTGCAGCACTCAATACTGTTAGAATTTGTAAAAAAGTTGTTGAAATGGAGCTTTATGGTAACTCAACAAGAAATAATTAACATTGTCCGCCAAGGTCAAAAAGAAGGTAAAACCTATGTTGTTACAAACGGATGTTTTGATATACTGCATGTCGGACATGTCAGATATTTACAAAAGACAAAAGAATTTGCTGATTATCTAATAGTAATGCTGAATTCAGACGCATCTGTCAAAGCTTTAAAAGGTGAAGGACGACCTATTAACAACGAAAACGACAGAGCTGAAATATTAAGCGCTTTGAGTTGCGTTGATTATGTGGTATTATTTGATGAGAAGTCTCCAGCTAAGCTTTTGGAGGATATTAAACCTGATGTTTATACCAAGGGAGCTGATTACACGCTAGAGACTTTACCTGAACGGGAGATTGTTGAGAGGAACAACATAAGAGTTGAATTTATTGAGTTTGTTCAAGGCAAATCAACTACAAACGTAATTAATAAAATTAATCATAAATAGGGGAGTTAAATATGAAAACTTTTACATTAGAACAAATTGCTCAAATTACGGGCGGCATGCTTTCTAAAGCAAAAGATGTTGCAATTACTAACATTGCACCACCTGCTTTAGCTGATGAAAACACATTAGCACTTGCTCTTGGCGAAGAAGAAATTGCTAACCTTTCTTCTACAAAGGCTCAAGCAGCTCTAGTTCCACTTGGTGTGAACATTGACGGATTTACAACTATTGAAGTTGAAAGACCTCGTTTAGCAATGATGAAACTTATTACAATGTTTTATGAAGAACCACACACAAATGCAGGTGTTCATCCTACAGCAGTAGTTCATCCTTCTGCAAAATTGGGTGAAAATGTTTCATTAGGTCCAAATGTTGTTGTAGCAGAGAATGCTGTAATCGGCAATAATACAAAGATTTTAGCTAACAGCTATATCGGCAACGGTGCTCAAATCGGAGAAAAATGTTTCTTCCACGCAGGTGTAAATATTGGCGATAGAGTTAAAGTCGGTAATGATGTTATTCTACACCATGGTGTTTCTCTTGGTGCAGACGGTTTCAGTTTTGTAACAGAAAACCCAAGCAACCTTGAACAAGCAAGACAAGATGGCGAGGTTAAAGAAGCTAATGTAGAACAAGTTATCTTCAAAATTCCTTCAATCGGATCAGTTATTATCGGTAACAATGTTGAAATTGGTGCTAATACTGCAATTGACAGAGGTACTATTGAAAATACAATCATTGGCGATAATACAAAAATTGATGACCTTGTAATGATTGGTCATAACTGCCGTATCGGCAAAGGCTGTATGATAGTTTCTCAAGTTGGTATTGCAGGCAGCTGTGTTATTGGTGACAGAGTTGTTATCGCAGGCCAAGCAGGTCTTGCAGACCATATTTCAATCGGCGATGATACTCTTATTGCTGCAAAAGCAGGTATCACTAAGAGCTTCCCTGCTAAATCAATTGTAGTAGGCGCTCCTGCTGTTCCTAGAAAAGAATTCATTAAACAGCTTAAGGTTATGAAAGATGCAGGCGAATTGATTGCTAAATTCAAGAAATATGAGCCGCTTTTAAGAACATTTGAAGAAGGTCAAGCTGAATAATGATTACAATTAAATCCGAAGTCAAGACATCAGGCAATTCGTTAATGAAAAACAAACCTTGCGAGGTTACGATTAAGCCTTCAAAAGAAGGTAAAATCAGAATATTCTCAAAAGGTTCCGATGTATGGTTTGAAGCTGGCATTGAGAACTTACATTCAACAGATCATTGTGTAACTCTTTGCAGTAAAGAACACAGAACTCTATTGGGTGATTATAAGTACAAAGCCATGCTTTGTGAGCATTTTATGGCAGCCTGTGCAATACTTAAAATCGACTCAATTGATGTTTATCTTTCAGCAACCGAATTTCCGATTTTAGACGGAAGCTCAAAAACATGGGTGGAATTATTTAAGCAGGCAGGAATTGAAGGAGCAAACAACGAACTTTATACTGTTTCTGAGCCTGTTTACTATCTTAACGGTAAAACAAGCATGGTCATTTTGCCTGACAAAGAATTAACCATCAATTATGCTGTTAACTATGACCATCCTGATTTACACCACCGCTGGGTTAGTGTTGATTTAAAAAATCTTGATGAAATTATTGAAGCAAGAACATTCGGATTCTATAAAGACCTCAAAAAATATCAGATGATGGGCTTTGGACGTGGAGTTACAATTGATAATACAGTCGGATTAAAAGATGTTGGGTATACGACTGAGCTTCGCTCCGAGTTTGAGCCTGTTAAACACAAAATATTGGATATGTTCGGAGACTTGTACCTTGCAGGGGTTTCACCTTTAAATATGAGAGCTCAGATTCTTGTTAAAGAAGCAGGACATACAGTTCATACAAAAGTAGCACAAATTCTTAAAAATAAACTTATTAAAATATAGGAGATAAATATGACAGAAGAAATTTTAACTTATGATGTTATGCAGTTAATGGATATGATTCCACACAGATATCCATTCTTATTGGTTGACAGAATTACAGAATGCGTACCGGGTAAATACGCTAAAGGATACAAAAACCTTACTATGAATGAAGAATTCTTCCAAGGGCACTTCCCTGGTAACCCTGTAATGCCAGGCGTATTACAGCTTGAAGCTTTAGCACAGTGTTCAGCTCCAATCTTAATGAGTATGCCTGAATACCAAGGTAAACTTACTCTTTATGCAGGAGCAGACAATGTAAGATGGAAAAGCATCGTAAGACCTGGTGACAGATTAGAAATGCACGTAGAAATGACTAAGGTTAAAGGTCCTATCTGCAAATGCCACGGAACTGGTTATGTTGACGGTAAAGTAGCTATCGAAGCTGATATTAC
>JAMPIM010000068.1 GCA_023662705.1 Candidatus Gastranaerophilales bacterium
CCGCCTTCGGCGTCTTCACCGACTCTGTATTTAGCAACGTAAGGTGAAGTTGAGACAAAATCTCTTACTGCTGATTTTAGTGCGCCAGTACCGTGTCCGTGGATTACATAAACAGGTGTAAGGTTTGCTAAACTTGCTTTATCCAAGTAACCTTCCAATTCGTCTAAGGCTTCTTCGACACGTTCTCCTCTCAAATCAAGCGTATTAGAAATATTATGTTTTTTAAGCGTAAATGACTCTTTCTGATAATTCGGAAGTGTAATTTTTTTAGCCATTTCAGGATTGAATACTGCAAGGCGGTCTTTTTTTACCTTAGTTTTAATCATTCCCATCTGGATATATAAAGTATTGTTTTTATCCGGCATGGAAAGAACTTCAACCTCCTGATTAAGTTCTTTAATCATAACTTTGTCGTGAACTCTTACTTTTTCCCAATCAAGCTCAAGGTATTGTTCTTTTTCTTCGAGCTGATGCAAATCTCCGCGGAAATTTTGTTCCAGTTTTGCCAATCTGTTGTAAGAACGTCGTGCAACTTTTTCAGATTTTTCACGTCTAAGTTCCGCTAAAATATCTTTGATTTCATCTTTAGCGTTATCTAACTGGGACTCAAAACGGTCTTTAATAGCTTTTAAAGTTCGTTTTTTATCTTTTTTATGCTGAGATAATTCTTTTTCGTAATGTTGTTTCAATTCATCAGCCTGAGCATTCAGAGTTTCTGCCTCTTTTAAGTTTTCGTCTAACTTGTGTTGTGTATTTTGTAGTCGTTCGACAGCTAATGCAGACGGGTCTCGCTGAGTGATTAAAAGTTCTTTTGCTTCCCAAACCAAATCTTGATTTAAGCCAAGATTTGCAGAAATTGATATTGCATTGCTTAATCCCGGAATACCAATTACCAGTTTGTAGGTTGGACAAAGTGACTCTGTATCAAATTCAACACTTGCATTTTTGAAATACGGGTCTGTAAATTCTAATGTTTTAAGTTCGCCATAATGGGTTGTAATTACAGACAAGCTTTGTTTTTTTGCCAAATCCTTAAGAATAACTTCTGCTAAAATTGCACCTTCCTGTGGGTCTGTCCCTGCACAAAGTTCATCTACGAGAACGAATGTTTCGGAGTTAGCAAGTTCCAATATTTCAATAACATTTTTCATGTGTGATGAAAATGTTGAAAGGCTCTGTAAAATGCTTTGTTCATCTCCAATATCTGCAAGAATATTTTCAAATGGGTAAATATTTGCTTCCGCGCAAGGCAGGAACATTCCGGATTTTGTCATTAGAATAAATAATCCGACTGTTTTCAATGCAACAGTTTTACCGCCTGTATTTGACCCTGTAATAATAATTGATTTATAATCTCCACCAATAGAGAAATCATTTTCAACAATTTTTTCTACCCTGTCAATTAAAAGCGGATGACGCATTAAATCAATTTTAATAGTTTTATCTTTGTTGAGTTTTGGCTCAATCGACTGGGTTTTAACGGCATAACGAGCTTTTGCAAAATGGAAATCAATTTCTGCAAGTAATTTTTCTGTTGCAATTAAGGCATCCATTTCACGACGAACTTCCATGCTTAAAGCTGTTAATATTCTTATGATTTCTGCATAAATCTTTGATTTAACTTCTCTGATTTTATTGTTAATAGGAACAATCTGTGCAGGTTCTATATAAAAAGTTCTATTTGTCGCAGAAACATCGTGTACAATCCCTGAAACCTTGCTTTTGGAAGATGCTTTGACCTGAAAAACAATTCTGTCATCTCTCATTGTATAAATGTTTTCCTGTAAATGAGTTTGAAATTCAGGAGAATTCATTAGTTCCTGAACTCGTTGTTTCAAAGCAGTTTCTGTGTCTTTTAATGATGAATAAAGTCCTTTTAGTTCAGGGTTTGCATCCTGTCTAACTGTAAAATTATCATCAAAAGTTTCTAATATTTTGTCTTCTAGCGCTTTGTTTGAATAAAGGTTTTCAGCTAAACCGTTAAGGCTTGCGTCAAAAACAAGACTTTCTTTAAGGAAGTTTCGAACAAGTCTTGATGTGCGCATAGTTTTTGCGATATCAACAAGTTCTTCTTCTATAAAATACTCATTTTTTTCTTTTAGTTTAGAAAAATTTTGGATTTTATCAATTGGAATATCATGAGCCAAATCCAAAACATCTTTAGCTTCTCTTGTGTATCGGATTTGTTGTTCAATATCGTCAAATCGGACAAATGGGGTTAAATCAATGCACAACTTTTTTGACTGCTCAGTTTTTGCAAACGCAGAAAGTTCAGCCATAATTTTATCGTACTCTAGTGCTTTTTGTGATTTTTGGACAATACTCATTGTAGTTTGATTATAGACGATAAATATTTTTCTTCAAGTATCTTATCCTCTAGATAGAGAAATACTTGTTATACCAACATTTCTCGCGCTATCCATTACCTTAACAATTGCACCGTGTTCAGAATCATCATCAGCTTGGATAAGCAATCCGTCAGGATAATTTTTTGCATTATCACTAAATACCTGCTCTAAATTTGCAGCTTCGATTTCCTGTCCGTCCCAGATGAATTTGTTATCAGAGGTTACGGATACATTCATTATCTTAGAATCTTTCATAATCTGTTCTTCGTTAACGACTTCGGGAACAGCCAAGTTTAATCCTTGCTGGTCAAGAAGCGGAGCTATAACCATCATAATAATCAACAATACAAGGAAAATATCCGTTAGCGGTGTTATATTTATCTCATTAAAACTATCACGCATTATTCACTCCAATTCTCATATTGATTATCTTGCGGTAAAGGGGTTGAAGCTCCATCCATTATATTATTGGAAGTATAATTTTGAGTAGATTCTTCCTCTAATCTTTTCTGGTCTTTTTTGTTAAGTGGTTCACCTGCAACAATAAGCTTTTTGTATTGTGCATCCTGTGCTGCATCCATAATTTCCATAATTACAGAGCTTTTTACTTTCTCGTCAGCTTTAACAACTACTTCAGGATTTTCGTTTACTCCTTTAGCAGCTTTTAAATCATCAACAAGAGCATCCGTAGTTGATTTTTTTGAGTCAACATAAATTACACCATCTTTAGTCACTGAAACTACGACTTTTCCCTGTTCGATAGAAGTTCCGCTGTTAACCTCAGGTATGGTAATAGAGTTGTCAACCGATTGGAATGTCGGAGCTACAACCATCATAATAATTAACAGAACTAAGAAGATATCTGTTAACGGTGTAATATTAATCTCTGTAAATAAAGCATTTTTGCCTGTTTTAATACTCATTGTAAACCTCTCCCCCTCTCCTTAAGGAGAGGGTTGAACACCCGAAAAATTTGACTATAATGCTACGCTGGAAGTGCTTGCAGTTTTAACTTCCTCTTCTGAGTCAACGAAGCTCAAGAATAACAACTTAATTAATTGGAAGTCATCTTCAAATCTTTTAACTGTAGATTGGAAAGTGTTATAACAAACTACTGCTAAAATCGCAACGCCAAGACCGAAAGCTGTAGCAATCAATGCTGAACCGATACCCATTGCAACTGCTGCTGACTGGTTGCCTTGAGAAGCTAAATCCTGGAATGTATAAAGGATTCTTACAACTGTACCAAACAAACCTAAGAAAGGAGCTACACCGCCGATTGTACCCAAGATTGTTAATCTGTGTTCAAGTTTTCTTGTCGCAAGAGCTGCAGCGATATCAAATGCTCTGGAGAATCCTTTTTTTTGTTCAGAAAGAATTCTAACAGCCTCTTCTGTAACTTCACCAATAATACCGCCGCATTGTACTGCGATATTTTGAGCGCCCATCAAATTGTTTTTAGCTAATTCTTTTTGTAATCTTGGAATAAGCTCAATAACATTTCTTTTGTTTGCGTGGTAGTAAGCACCTCTGTCGATAGCTACAAATACTGTCAAAATTGAACATAAGAATATCGGTAACAATACCGGCCAGTCCAATTGTATTGAGTGCAATAGTAAATCCATAATTTATTTCCCCTTTTCTTTTTTATTTATCCTCTGCTCATAGGGTGTTTTGCAAGGTTTTGAGTCCCTTTATTTACCCCTTTACCCCTAGTATCTTGATGCTCCGAATACTCTGTAGTCAAAAGTAAACTGAATATCAATACTTTGTCCTTTAAAATCAGCAGGTAACGGTCTGAACGGTGCTGTCAATTCAACCGCTTTCAATGCTGCCTGATCGGCTGATGGCAATCCTGATGAACGGTGAACCTTGCTTGATAATAATCTGCCGTCTTTTGCTATCTTGAATAACAATACAACAGTTTTGCTTTCGTTACCTTTTGGAGGATCCCAATTTAGTTTAATTCTTCGTTGGAGTTCTCTCATATAAGGTCCGAAGTCAGGTTCTCTAAGTGCATCAATACCTGGTGCACCTCCGCCTCCGCCAGGGTTTCCGACATTACCTGTTCCGCCGGCAGAAGAACCTCTTGATAATTGGCCGCTTCCCCCTGTGCCGCCTGTTGATGGTGACAAAGATGGTCTTGGTGCATAAGCTCCTGAACCGCCTGATGCAGTTCCGCCGCTTGATTTAGCAATTCCGGTTGGAGCTGATGTTCCGCCTACAGGACCGGTTGCAAGAGTTTTTCCTGTCGGAGCACCTTTTGGTGCAGGTACACTAAACGGTGTTGATGGTTTTGCTACAGGAGCAGTTGTTGACATCGGTTTAGCGCTTGGTCTTGCTGTAGGTGGTGCAGGTTTAGCAGGCGATGGTTTGCTCACAGGTGTCTGCTGTTGAACCTTAGGCTGCTGTACAGGCTGTTTAGCCTGCTGCTGAGTCGGTTTTTTTACAGGTTGAGCCTGCTGCTTTTGCTGCTGTTTCTTTATAATCTTATTTGCGTTCGCTGCGGCCGCAGATGGTTTCTGCTGTTTTTGCGGTGCCGGCGAAGGCATAGAAACTTTTCTTGTAGGATCGTTAACACCGCCGCTTCTTGAACTTATATCAGAGCGGTTTTTTGTATTAGGATCACGCGGTGTTCCAGGTTTATCAACAAGAACAAATTCAATATCTTTTTTAGGTTGAGGTTTAACTTTGTTGAATTTAAAAAGATTAATACCCATAAACATTAATATTATGGAAATCAGCCAGATTAAACCAACCAGTGCAGGATGAAGCACAGTTGCTATTGTTAAAGATTTTTTTACAGGGATTACTTCCGGCTTGGTTGTTACAAGCGTTGGCAATTTGTATGGTTCCAAATCTCTATCGTCCTCTTCGTCTAGTATAAAACTTTTTTTGCTTATTAATGACACTTTTTTATCTCTCTAATACTACTTTCTTAGAATAATTCGCTCAAACGTATTTTAAATTATCCTGTTTGCTAATTTTCATAATAATACGTGGCTGAGCTTACTGTAGCGGGTTGGGTTAAAACTAAATCAATCACCGCATTTGAAGGTATCTCGACGTCATTTCCCTTATCAATAACGGATTTGACTAGACCTCCCCCTGCTCCAACGGCAGTTCCCAGTGCAGCTCCTCTTCCGATATCTCCACCTGCAAGTGCTCCGAATACAAGTCCGGATAACGCACCTGATGCTGAACCGACAGCCATGTCTTTAGCGTATTCTTTTGTAACATCTAATTTTGTTCCGCCAACAAGTACTCCTGACATATCATCTGTTCTGATAACCCCTGAAATAGGAATTTGTGTACCGTAAGGTGTCGATATATTATTAAATCGTACGCTAAGCCTTCCGTTTATGCTGCCGCGTTTAGCTTTTGATGACTCTGTAACAGTGCCGTAAACAATGCTTCCTGCCGGTGCAATAAGTTGTCCGTTATAATAGAAGTCTTCACATAAAGCCGTAGAAACACTTTGTCCCGTAATAGTATATTCAGAGGACAACGGTGCTGTTAAAACGGTTCTCAAAGCTGTCCCTGCGGGAACCATAACAACATTTCCTTTTAAAGTATTATTTTGCGGGTATTGTGAAGTTTGCTGATAAGAATAATTAGTACCTGCAAATGCGATATTCACAGCACTTGCACAGATTAATAATCCTGTAACCAAACATTTCTTCATTTATTATACCCCTCCTCCTATATTATTCTAGGTCTGAAACAGCCATTTGTCAATTTATTAAGGTATGTGTCATGTAAATCGGCTCAACAATTACAATAGTAAGATTAGCGCCAGATGAAATTGTAACATGCTGTCCCATTCTTCTTTTATCTCCGGGAACACATTGAAGAACCCCCATTGCTCGGAACATTGTCCATCTCTGATAATGAGGTATTTTATTGTAAGTTTCGGGAGGAGTCAATTCCCCGCCTATGGTATTGTTATTTGCTGTTTGAATATATGCTTTTATTGGGATTTCATATCCGTCAGGAAGGTATAATTTATTCAAAAACACCTTCATTGCAGCATTTGTTCCTCGAATAGGCTCATTCTTTTTTTCAATATATCCCGTTAGTTTTGAACCCTGCGGCAAGATGTTTTTATTAAATACATAGATGTCATTGGTTGTAACAAAATTGAGTTTCTCGCCTTCTTCTGTATAAGCTGTGGAAAACTCCTG
>JAMPIM010000069.1 GCA_023662705.1 Candidatus Gastranaerophilales bacterium
TTTTTTTGTAAACAAATTTTAAAATTTTAATGACAATTTGACATGCTTCATATATTATAGTTCTAGGGAAATAAGGGAAAAGGAGATTTTTTCGTGGTTAATAAGAAGATTGAAACTGTATATCCTGCTCAAAGCACATTTTCTAGCGAAGAAGATGCATTTACGGCATTATCAACATCAGCGCTTTTAGCTAAGAGTTCTGTTCCTTATTCTCACAGAAGAGTTGCTGATAATTATGTTATTATCAAACGTGTTTACAGATTTCAGGCTGTTCAAAGCAGAATTTCCAATTCAGAAATTCAACTTCTAAAAAAATACGATTTTAATACTCTTGAATTCTCAACAATCAAACAAATTAATGAAGAATTGTCTTATCTTAAGAAATGGTCTACTTCAACCAATGAACTTTTACGAAAAGATTCAGACCAGCTTCTTCAAATTCGCTGCAAAGAGCTTAAATTTTTGGTTGCAAGCAGATATGCTTCAATTACTAATGAAATTTATAACGGTTATAAAGCCCTTGAAAGATATTTTGAAGAAATTTCAAAATTCTATTCACCGATTTGTTAAGATTATTAAAATTTACCAAATAGTTACATCTTTAATCTTTAATACAATATCATTGATTTGTCTTGCAGTTTCAGCATAGGCATTATTTAGTTCTTCTAATGTTTGCAATCCACCCATAGATATTTCCTGCGCAACTTCGTTATGGGTTGTTTGTTGTAAAACCTGTAAATCTTTTAATCTGTAACTTAAGCGTAAAGAGTTAATTTGCTCAACTTGTTTAGCTCTTAATTGCAGTAAACCATTAATTTCATTGTTAGAGCTTACATTTTTTGCAGAAGATAGCAGCTCTGCAACCTTTGCATTTTCTGACTGAATTTGTGCATTTCTAACTTCCGGCAAACGAGAAATTCTATAATCATTACAGTATCCAGGTTCCTCTAATGTCATACAAACATCTCCGTAAGTATTCTTGATTGTATAATATCCACTATCATTATTCGTTGAAAAAGAGATATGATTCGGTTCACTTTCAAGGAAAGGAGGTCGGATTTTTTCTAACTGAGTTATTGAATTGTACTTATAAGGCTTTTCCATTCCAACATATAAAGTTTCTCGCACTGAATTAGTATTTCTTGAGGTTAAACAGCTTAAAGCTTCTGCTTTACAGGAAATTGCATCATCTGCCAGAATATCCAGAGCCAACTGTTGCATTTCAGGATTATTGCTTTTTAAAATTTTAGGTATTGTTTCATTATAGTATTGGCAATAACGTTCTCTAAAAACCAGATAATCTGAAGTTTTTCCACTTTCTTCAAAGGCATATAATTTCTTAGCTAATTCAATATTATCCTGATTAATAAGATCCATTGCCCTTTTTTGATAATTTGGATCAGCATAACGTTTCATTAATTTACCAAACGAACCTTCAGAAGCTTTTTTCATATCTCTATAGTATTTATTCTCAATTGCACGTTTTTCCATTTCATATATTTGTTTGCTATCTGGTATTTGTGGTTTACTTAAACCAAGCAAGACTTTAGAATTTTGTACAATATTTGTACCACTAACTTTTATGGATTCGGGCAATGATTTAAAACACTGCATTGTTGCTTCTTTATAAGTCATTCCTTCAGAACCGAGAGCAGACTTGACACCGGCTTTACCGGCACACTTAAGGGCAGATTTTGAACCAAGAACAGAAGCACCAAGAGCAAATGTACCGCTTCCTATTGTTTCCCAAGCTTGTTTTGCTTCTGCATCAGTCTCGGCAGTTACAGCATTATATACACCGTACCCAATCATTCCGGCACCGGTTACACACCCCAGAGCAATAAAAACAGGTACTGCGGCTCCACCAGTTAATGCTGTAATAGCAGCACCGGCTGCAATACCTGCTAATGTTTTAACAGGGTGATTTACGACTGCTTTTACAAGTCCCATTAAGCCTTTTCCAAAACTCTCAGCGGCTTCTGACAATGAAATAGAGCCGTCATCTTTGTTATCCGTACATACTTTATCTTTATCATCTAACCAGTCAGAAAACCAATTTGAATCTTCTTCTTTAATTTTTGCATCTGCATTAGACACGCTTAATCTTACATCGTTAACAGGATGTAATCCAATGGCTATATTCATATTTCTATTTCCCTTAAAATCCTATATAGTATTTAAGTTAATCAAATAATTATAATTGCTATTATTTTAATAAAAATTTACAATAAATAAGCAAAATATATTTTTAGAAGTTTTAATATAAAAAAAGGAAATATAATGCTAGCAGCGCCGATTAATTTTAATACGCAAACTATACAATTCGGACATAATCACAGCATAAGCGATGATTCAAAAAGTCAAAAAGCTTTAGTTGCTACAACTACAGCTCTTGGTGTGGCTGTCAGTTCTGCTATACTTGCTAAAAAAGCAGGATACTCGCTTTCACCCTCAAAAATGTTCAAAAATATTAAGAACTCATATCTGGCAAAAGTAGAATTTCACGATAAAGAGGTAATTAGCCTTGGTGCAGGTTCTTGCCTCGGCGGACTTGCGGGCGGCTATATGATTGATAAAAACCCTGAAAACAGACGTTCAAAGAACAGAGAAGCAGTTATGCAGATAGGGAATATCTCTATTCCAATTATAACAGTAGAACAATTTGCTAAATTTGGAGAAAAATTCGGGAAAATTCAAAAGGGAATAGCTGCCGTTACAGGTATATTTGTAGGAGTTTATCTTGCAAATTTCTTAATGAACAAATTTTCAAATCTTGTATTCCAAAACAAAAATGATGAAAGAGACGTAAAAGCAACTGATTTTTCAGCCCACCTTGATGACATGGTTGTAGCTGCATCCTGCATATCTGATAATAAATATGTACAAGGAATTGCAAGAATAATCCCTCTGGCGTTATGCATTCCGGGATTTGAAGTAGGTACTAAAAAAAGCGGAAACAATTAAGTTTCCGCTTTTTAAATCTTATACCAACCCTAAGGCTTTTCTATACCAGGAGAATGACTCTAGCTCCGTACCATTAAAAGTTGTTTTAATTTGCTGCTTCTTCAAATAATTTTCAAACTCATCATTAAATGCAGACTTAACTGTTTTTTTCACTTCATTTACGGTAACGTTCATCTTCGTTTCCTCCTATATTATAAGTAACACACTCTTTGTATAATATATGAAATCACCTCGCGGTGTTGTTTTAACAGTTAATCTATGGATAGATTCTAGCATAAAAATACGATTTTCGCAATCGGTATATTACGATTTGTAATGGATTTTGAACAAAATCATCCTTTAGAGTTAGAACAAAGTAATACTTTTAGGTTGCCAAAAGAAGAGGTTTATTGTATGTTAAAAGTGTGGAAAATGAATCGTTGGATTATACTGCAATAATGGAGAGATGCGGAGTTGGCAACAGCTCAGCTCAAATTGTTGTTAAAAACATTGCTAACTTAGAAGAATTTTATGATACAACCGATTTAATAGGGATATACAATTATTGTTTAAAAAACATTTCTGACCCTGAAATTCTTGTGCAGATTATAAAATATACAGACGCTCACAGGGCTGTTTCAACGCTTAATATTCTCTTGGACTTACTAACATTAAAAAGAGATGATGAAGATAATGAAAGCTTTGTCAGTGTGCGTACAATGTGCGCTAAAGCAATTTCAAACTACAAAGATACTTCAACAGTTACAACTCTTCTTGCATGTATGAATAACAAACAAGAACATTATAGAGTCCGGCTGGCATGCGCGGATGCTTTAGGCAGAATCGGAGATAAGTACGCAGTCAAACCGCTTATTGATTTGGTTGAAGATGAAGAAGAAAAATCTGTTTATTTAAAAGAATCTGCTACTTTTGCTCTTGGATTATTAGGCGATACAACAGCTATTGACCCGCTTGTAGCAATATTAGAATCAAAACAGGGTTTTTTAGATAAATTCACTTTCTTAAAAGAAAAAATTGTAGAAGCATTAGGAAAATTGAATTTTCATAACAAAAAAGTCATGAAAGCTTTGAAACACTCACTAATGGATTCATCTCCAATAGTCAGAATAAACGCGATAGAAGCTATAATGAACAGTGAGGATGAAGAAGCTGTTATGCTTATAAAACCTTGTCTCAATGATGATGACGATGAGGTTAAAAAGAACGCGCTTATTGCACTTTATAATCTCTGCGGCAGAGATATTCTTGATGAAATTCTTGAACTTCCGATTTATTGTGAATATGTTAAAACAGAAGCTCAAGAACTAATTGATGAATATGAGGTTGAAGACGATGAATAAGTCAATAATACTTCTTTCAGGCGGCTTAGATTCACTTGTTGCACTAAGCTACTCTAAAAAACATACAGATTACAATGTCGAACTTGCTTTAACTTTTGATTACGGTCAAAAGGCAGTTGAGCAGGAAATTTCTACTTCAAAAAACATTTGTGATTATTACGGAATTAAGCATAAAGTTATTAAACTTGATTGGCTAAAAGAAATTACAAAAACTGCACTGGTTTCTGATACGGATATCCCTTCCGATGAATTTCAGACAGAAAAAAGTGCTGAATCTGTTTGGGTTCCAAATCGAAATGCATTATTTCTAAATATTGCGGCTAGTTTTTGTGATTCGTTCGGGTATAATTATATTCTTTATGGCGCAAATAAAGAAGAAGCCGGAACATTTCCCGATAATACAGAAGAATTTCGAAGCCAAGCTTCAAAATTATTTGAATCATCCACACTGGTTCATCCTCAGGTAATAGCCCCCTTGATAAATTACAACAAGGATGATATAGTAAGAATTGCAGTTGAGGATAAAGTTCCTCTGGAACTGGTGAGGAGCTGTTATAATTCAGGGGAGAAGCATTGCGGTAAATGCGAATCATGCAACTATCTAAAGAAAGCATTACTGGCTAACAACTGCACGGAGTATATTAATTTATTATTTGAAAATGATGAAAACTAAATTTATTAACGAAGAGATTAAATACATAGGTTCACAACTTGCACCACATTGGATTTATAAAAACTTCCATATTCAAGGAGATGCTATTGTTGCATTTATCGGAGAATGCAAAGTTGATTTAACAGAAATGGTTGATATTGAAGATGTTATCAATAACGAACCTATTTACAGCAAACTTATGCTCAGCTTTATTTCAGAACAGTTTGGAATAGGATTGGTTGAGGGAGTTTTAAGACAAAGATTATTAATTACAATTATCAAAGAACTTTTGGAAGAAAAAGGTGTTTTTGTTGTACGAAATGGTGATGATTTAATGATTGATAACAGAAAGCTTTCCGTTTCTATTGCAACAAAATCAATTACTTCCGTACTAATTCATACAGGCTTAAATATTCTTTCAGAAGGAGCTCCTGTTCAAGCTTCAGGATTGAAAAGCGAACTTGGAATTGAAAATATTGAAGAATTTGCTCAAGAAGTTATGAAAAGATACTCGGAAGAGTTGGAAGATATTGTACTGGCATCTTCTAAAGTCAGAGGTGTTTAATTATGGCAGCAGGTTACAAAAAATATATGAAGAAAAATGCAACAAAAGATTATGGATTATTAAAATTATTTATAATCTCATTCTTTGGAATGCTTCTTGTATTTACATTTTTAATTAAAACTCTTTCTCCATCTGTAGATGTTTCCATCGGCGGAGATAAGCAGGAAACCGAAATTGACAACTCTGAAGAAATAAAAAAGATTGTTGATGGCAGACTTGCAATGATACAGGATGAAGATCAAGGCAAAAATTTTTCTGATTTAATGAAAAAAGCCGAAGAAGAAAAAACTCAAACAGAGCCTGTCATTTCTGAAACAGCTAAAGAGGATTCTGTTGCCGAAGCATTGAAAACAAATGTTTCAGACCCTGTTTATAAAGTATTTATAGGAACTTATACTTCCGCAGAGCAGGCAAAAGTTGCAAAAGATATTATAGTTGAAGGCGGTTCAAATCTTACGCCGATTGTTAAATGTATTGGTTCAAATAACTATACGCTTCAAGTTGGAATTTTTAAGAATAAGCAGAGTGCTGAAGGGCTCTTGTACACTATCCAACAGAACCATTTACCGGGTAGGATTGTACAGGATTATTAATTGTTAAAAAAATCTTTACATCGTGAAACATTTTAACTAAATTAAAAAAGTTTATGATACACTACAGTAAAGAGACATCCGCAAGGGGAATTAAGAAGACTATCACAGGTTAATATAGGAGACGTTTAATGCCTAATTATTTGACAAAGGAAGAGATAAGA
>JAMPIM010000006.1:0-5741 GCA_023662705.1 Candidatus Gastranaerophilales bacterium
TAACAGGCGACTTGAAAAAAGTAGCTTTAGATGTTGCGAAAAAATTGAAAATTGATAAAGTTTATAGTGAACTTTTACCGGCGGATAAAGTTACAAAAGTTGAAGAACTAATTGATGAAAAGAATGTTACCGCTTTTGTCGGCGACGGAATCAATGATGCACCTGTTTTAACAAGAGCAGATATAGGGATTGCAATGGGTGCACTCGGATCAGATGCTGCCGTTGAGGCTGCTGATGTTGTTCTTATGGATGACAATCCGTTGAAAATAGCTGAAGCAATAAAAATTTCAAAAAAATGCTTAAATATAGTTAAACAAAATATTTGGTTTGCACTTGGTGTAAAATTTGCATGTCTTATTTTGGGTGCTATAGGAATAGCAAACATGTGGCTTGCAGTTTTTGCAGATGTTGGTGTAATGATAATATGTATATTGAACGCATTTAGAGTATTGGTAAATAGGAGTACAACATGCAAATCCATCAAATAAGAAACGCAACAATAATTATAACTTACAATAATAAAAAGTTTTTAATTGATCCATGGCTTATGCCAAAAGAGTATATGGCAGGTTTTGAAGCGGGATTGAATTCTAATATCAGACAGCCCAGAGTAGAATTGCCAATTTCTATTGAAGAAATTGTTGATGTGGATGCTGTAATTTTAACTCATTATCACCCTGATCATTGGGATGAGTTTGCTGCAAAAGCCTTAGATAAAAATATACCGTTTTTTGTTCAATCAAAAGATGATTTTAATATTATCAAAAATTCAGGCTTTAATGATGTAAGAATTATTGAAGAAGTGTCTGATTTTGCGGGTATAAAATTATATAAAACAGACTGCCAGCATGGACGACGTGAAATTATAAAACCGCTTTGTGAACAGGTTGGTATGCCTTATGATTCAATGGGTATAGTTTTTAAATCTGAAAATGAAAAAACTCTTTATTTAGCAGGTGATACAATTTTTTGTAACGAAGTAAAATGCGCCTTAGACAAATATAAGCCTGATGTTATTATAGTAAATGCTTGCGGAGCTACAACTATAACCGGTGAAAAAATAATTATGGATTGTGATGATATTAAAGCAATCGTAGATTATGCACCAAAAGCAATAATAGTTGCAAGTCATATGGATACAGTAAGTCATTTAACTGTGACAAGAGATGATATTAAAAATTTGAAACTTAATAATGTAGTAGTTCCTGACGATAATGAAATTCTAGAATTTTAAGAACTCGAATCCAAAGGGGAAGATTTGTTCCAGTTTATCATTCTATGTCAAGTATTGCTCTGAATTCTTATTATATCAAGGCGTTTAATTATCTGAAGTTACAAGCTTTTTTATCTGGATACCATATGCCATTATTCTCTTGGCAAGTTTGCTCATTTACAATTATTTTCTTGCCTTCAATATGCAAAGGTAATCCTTCTTTGCATATGCTAATATCCAAGCAAGTATCCATATCATCTGTAAGATATCGGTGCAAAAAAATAAAGGGGGAGAGTATAAGAATACCCCCCATAATAATTATTATATTTTTGATAATATTAAATAATTTTTTCATGTGGTTAATTATATCACAGTTTAATCTGCGGAGTCTTCAAGCCTTTCTGCAATTGTCATCCCCTTTACTAATACATTTTTGAATAAATCAGTAAATTCTCTTAAATCGCTGATTCCTTTAGCTACAAGAGCTCCTAATTCTCCTCTTTTGGCACCATCACAATTAGCTTTTGAATGGAAGTATTTATCTGCTCCAATTGAATTAGCATCTCTCATCTCATTGTAATTACGTATAAAGTCATTAATTGTTCCAATAATTTGTTGTAAAGCATCTATGCAACTTTCTATTATTGCTAATGCGGGGCTACTACATTTCTTGGTTATTAATATGTTGGTGAAAAAATTAATACCAGAAAGTATTTCTGATTGTAATGCCATTGCATCACCAATGATTTCCCCTAGTTTGGTTAATAAATCATCTAAACAATCACATCTGTCTTGTTCCACAACTTCAATATAACATTTGCAATTAGGATGTGGTTTATCTGGAATATCTTTTTCATTATCATACTCAGAACCTTCTAATGCCTGACACTTCGCACAGGCACAATCATTTGAATGCCATATGTATTTATAATTTCCAATCCTGCCTTCCAGCACTTGATTAGCCATAAATCCTCCTTTTGTTTATTTCATTAATTTTATTAATTAATTCTTCTGTATTTATATTTTTAAAATCTTTTGTTTCAAAAATCAGATTACTTTTCATTCCTTTAACCAAATATCTTTCAATAATATCAGCAGGGTACATCTCAATAATTTTATTCATTAAGTTTGTAAAATTATCATCAATGACTCCATTAATACCTCCTATTTTAATACGTAATTTTCTACGCCTTTATGCATAAAGCATTAAGGCACTGTTCTCAATATCTAATACAATGACAATTTGTGTAAGGTAAACTATAAATTTATAAGTTTGATTTGTGTTGTATTGTGTAAAATTAATTACAAATTTTATTATACATATTTTCTGATTTTGAAACAACTTTGTAAACAAGTTTTTACATCTTCAAAATTTACTAAAATATAATTCTCTTTTTATAACTATATGTCAAAAAACGCCCGTGTGGGGCGTCTTTCACTAAAACCAATCTCCACCAATTCTCTAATTGTGGACTAAAATACAGAGAGGATGGGATTCGAACCCACGGTGGAATTGCTCCCACACGACCCTTCCAAGATCGCACCATCAACCGCTCGGACACCTCTCTTTGATTAATATAGATTATACTTGAATCATTTTTGATTGTAAACCTATTTTATAAAAACAAAACGCGGAACTTCTTGTTGTTCAAAAACAGGAGGTTCCCAATGAGTTTCCAAAAATTCTCCAAGAGTATCTATTGCAGGATTTGTAATATAAAAATCCCCTCTTTGTTTCTTCAAAATTTCATTTGAAGACAAAAGTTTTGTGACGATTTGTTCGCTGGTTAGTTCTGCTGTTGGCATATACTTTTCATACTCCGTTTGTACATTGAGTATAGCATCTCAAAAAAACTTTGCAATAAAAAAGCGGGAGCGAATTTTCGCTCCCGCCTCAATTCTTAAACTACTTGTTATCAGTAGGAATTCTCATTGCATAGAATGAGCGAACTACAAATACAAGAGCTACTACTAAAAGCACCCATCCTGCAGGTTTTGCAAAAGCTTGGAAATCAGGGTTAATAGCGATTTCCATTGCCAATAAACCGAACAATGTTGTGAACTTGATAATAGGGTTCATTGCAACTGATGAAGTATCTTTGAACGGGTCGCCAACTGTGTCGCCAACAACTGTTGCTGCGTGTAAGTCAGTTCCTTTTTCTGCCATATCAACTTCAACAATTTTCTTTGCGTTATCCCAGCATCCACCTGCGTTAGCCATAAATACAGCTTGGAATAAACCAAATACTGCAATTGCTAAAAGATAACTTACAAAGAATGATACAGGCTGTGAATCAGCTCCATTTGGAGATGATAAACAAGCAAGTGCCAATGCAAATCCAAATAGTGCTATAAAGATATTATACATACCTTTTTGAGCATATTGGGTACAAATCTTAACAACTTCTTTTGAGTTAGAAAGATTTGCGCATTTGTCATCAGCTTCACCAAGTTTAATATTGTTTTTAATAAACTCTGTTGCTGAATAAGCACCTGTAGTTACAGCTTGCATTGAAGCTCCGCTGAACCAGTAAATTACTGCACCACCGGCGATAAAACCAAGCAATGTGTAAGGGTTCAATAGGTTTAGAATCATTTCAGGCTGAATACCTAATGTTTCTTTGATTACAAGAATCAATGAGAAAATCATTGTTGTAGCACCAACAACAGCTGTACCGATAAGTACAGGTTTTGAAGTTGCTTTGAAGGTATTTCCGGCACCATCATTTTCTTCCAAATAGCGTTTTGCGTTTTCGAAATCAGGTTTGAATCCGTAAGCTTTTTCGATTCCATCAGCAGCATTAGGAACTTCTTCGATTAATGAAAGTTCATAAACTGATTGAGCGTTGTCTGTTACAGGACCGTAAGAGTCAACTGCAATAGTTACAGGGCCCATTCCCAAGAAACCGAATGCAACTAAGCCGAATGCGAATACAGACGGATAAATCATTGTTTCATTAGGAATATGCAAGCTTGCAAAGTAAGCTAATCCCATTAGAAGAACTACAATTGCGCCAATCCAGAATCCTGAGAAGTTTCCTGATACAATACCGGAAAGGATTGTTAAAGAAGCGCCGCCTTCTTTTGAAGCTGTAACAACTTCGTGAGTGTGCTTTGCTTTAGGGCTGGTGAATACTTTTGTAGCTTCAGGAATCAACGCAGCACCTAAAGTTCCGCAAGAAATAATTATTGAAAGAACTAACCATAAACCTTCAGGAAGTTCTGCTAATAATTTATTACTTACTGTAAATGTCATAATAATTGATAAAATTGAAGTAATCCAAACAAGAGATGTTAATGGAGCTTCAAAATCGAATTTTTTAGAAGTAACAGCGTAAGCCTTTGTAATTGCTCCGTTAATCCAGTACGCAACTACTGAAGTAATAATCATCAGGAATCTCATTGTGAAAATCCAAGCTAATAATGGAACCTGATAATCTTTGAATACACCTAAAAGAATGAAACTCACAAGAGCAACACCTGTTACACCATAAGTTTCAAATCCGTCAGCAGTAGGCCCGATTGAATCACCTGCGTTATCACCTGTACAGTCAGCGATTACACCAGGGTTACGAGGGTCGTCTTCTTTAATACCAAATTGTATTTTCATTAAATCAGAACCAATGTCTGCAATTTTTGTGAAAATACCGCCTGCTACACGAAGAGCAGAAGCACCAAGTGATTCACCGATTGCGAAACCGATAAAACAAGCACCTGCAAGTTCACCCGGAACGAATAAAAGAATTACAAGCATCATAATAAGTTCAATTGACACCAATAACACACCGATGCTCATACCTGCTTTTAAAGGTATATTCATAATGTCCAAAGGATTACCTTTAAGAGCGGTAAATGCAGTTCTTGAGTTTGCAAGAGTATTCATTCTTATGCCGAACCAGGCTACAAGATATGAGCCTAAGATACCGAGTACTGACCATCCAAGGATAGTTAATACTGATGACACAGCCATTCCTTGCAAATACCAGAAGTAGAACGCAATACATAAACCGATTAAAACTTCTAAGCAAAGTAAGAATTTACCTTGTTGTACCAGATAAGTTTTGCATGTTTCGAAAATTGTGTTACCAACTTCTTCCATTTTTGCGTGAACCTGAACTTTTTTTACGCGAAGAAACTCAATAAGTCCGAATATTACGCCGATAACAGAGACCACTAAACCTATTAATAATAGATTATAGCTGTTTAAGCTGACGGCTTTAATATCAGGTACTACAAGAGAAGCTTCACCCGCAAAAGCAGGCGAGATAACCATTGAAAGCAATCCTGCAAACAATGATTTCATCAAAGTTTTTTTCATAATAACTCTCTCCTATTAATACTCCCTTATTATATTAAAGGTTAAAAAATAAAACAAGTTTGTAACATTAGACTGTTTGACAATAAAAAATGTTCTTGTTATACTTATCTTGTTCCAAACGCATGGGCATGTGGTGGAATGGTAGACACGCTAGTCTTAGGAACTAGTGCGAAAGCGTGGGAGTTCGAGTCTCTTCATGCCCACCATAAA